>JALUUZ010000368.1 GCA_027021095.1 Gammaproteobacteria bacterium | reverse complement strand
AAGACTCATTGCGTTGCTGGTTACGTATTTTCCGGCTTTGCGGCTGTAGCAGCGGACACCGAGAAAGCGAAATTCGGGAAAGGTCGTAAAGCGGGTGAGTCGTTTTTGTTGTGTTCCCTTGAGGTTGCCTGTTTTGGTCAGCAGCCCGGGTTCGATCATCAGGCTGACCTGTGTTCCCTGCGGCAGTGGCTTGATCGGTTCGATCAGCCAGCTGAGTGCATACAGTGATTTAGCACGCTTGTTTTCGTGTGTGACTTTGATCCGGTAGCGCTGGTGCTTGCCGGCAAGCAGGTAAAGGTTGCTTGCGACAGAAGGTTTGAACACGGGCATATTGAACTGAATACGGATTACCGGCGTGCCAGGGGAGCGCCAGTGGACAAAATGGGTCTTGGTCACGCTTGGCGTAGCGGTCGTGAAACTGTGCAGCACTTCACGGGAAAGGTTTCTGCCCGAAGCTGCTTTCAGCTCTTTACCAATCTTGATCCGGTAGGTCGTGGCCGGTCGCAGCGCGTCGTTCGCACCGAGCTGGCAGGCTAAGGTCGATCGTTCCAGCCAGCGCCACCGGCAGCGTACCGGAGGAGTGATTTCGATCGGCAGTCGTTGCTGCGCCTGCTGTTTTTCATGCTGTCTGGCAGTCGCCGGGATCATCGGTTGGTTGAACTTGAATACGATTTGCCGGGCAGTAGGGATGTTGGTGCCGGCAGGCGTGATATGTAGGACTTCCAATGATTGCCTGGTGAGGCCGGTGGTTTTCGGCCCTGCCAGGCTGACCGGGCCAACGAGCAGCAAAAGTGCCAATATTATAGTATTCATTCAGCCTGCCAAAATGGATAGACAACCCTGTATATAGAGCCCGCCGGCAGCAAATGCAAGAATGACGGTTTTCGCCGGGTTTGACCAGCCACTGGTCTGTATTCCCCGCCATCCTCCTTCCGGCTGCGACGGCACAGCCTATCTCAGCCGCGCCATTGCACTCTCTCACTGCGAACGGTGTAAGACTGGTAATATACAGTAGAACTCTTTGTGATTCAGCTTTGAATGGTGGTGAGCAAGGCGGGGCCAGTCCGGGGCAACGCTGAACGAATCCGGAATGCGACGTTCAGCGCGGAAACTGCCAGGCCTGGCCAGGGTGTTGTCTGCCGGGGCGCCGGGTCAGTTGAGTTTTCCAGCCGCTTGCGGATAGTTTGAAAACCTGGCCAGCAGCCAGGCACGTGATTGCTGCTGCCCTTTCTGTGCTGCTTTGGCGTGCCAGTGAAACGCCATGGCCATATTTTTCTTGGTACCCAGGCCGCGTTGATACATGACTGCCAGGTTGTATTGCGAGTTGATGTCACCTTGTTCGGCGGCGCGCTGAAACCACTTGAAAGCCTCGTGGTAGTTTCGTGCAACCCCTTTGGCGGTAAAATACATGGTCGCCAGGTTGTACTGTGCATCGGCATAGCCCAGGCTGGCAGCCTGTGAAAACCATTTGAATGCCAGCGAATAACTTTTGTCGACACCTGCCCCCTGGTAGTAGAGTGCGCCCAGGTTGTACTGCGCGATGATATGCCCCTGGTTGGCTGACAGCCGATACCAGCGTGCCGCCATGGTTTTATTCTGCAGGATCCCCTGGCCGTTGTGATACATGGTGCCGAGCGAGAACTGGGCATAGGAATGTCCCTGGTCCGCCAGCTTTTTAAACAGTTTGAATGCCTTGATGTAGTTGCCGGTGATATAGGCTTTGCTGGCTTTTGAGTATAAATCGTTCAGCCGCTGAGTCAGCCGATCCTGTTGTATGCTTTTGGACTGTTCGGTCTGATCGAAAAAACTGAGATCGATCGCGCTTGCCTGCATGCTGAGGAAGGCCAGTGCCGTGAGTGTGAGAATTTTTTTTATCTGCATTGTAGTGGTCTGCTTCGATGGTTTGTCTGTCGTTAGTTTTGTTAAATAACCTTTATTTATCTGATGGTTACAGCTTTTTGTGCGTTTTGTGAACTATATCAAACTAATTGACCAAAAGTAAATCACAAGGTGTGATTTTTTATCTGCAAACCTTGATTGGGCAAGTGGTTTTATTTCGGTACGTATAAAATCAAACGCTTGCGGTGCACAACCTTGAACCGGCCCAGGTGAATCAGCGGCATTTCCACGGTCTGCCGATCAGCATTCCAGGCACAGCCTGATGCCTGTCCTCAGGCTGTGCCGGTGCAGTGGAGCAGCAACAGTTGGCCGGGACACGAAATTGGTGTATAAATCTAGATCAAAGCATGAGTTCTAACAAAAGAATCATAACAGCAGTTTCCGCATTTTTGTTACAGAAACCGACCAAGAAGCCTCGGGCGAACCCGGTCTTTCCGGACTGGATAGATACTGCATGAGTCCAGGCGGTGGAGGCTGGTCAAAGAGAGTAGGTGAGACCATGGTAACACGGCAAGTCGCAAAATATATCCTGCTGCCGTTTCTGGCAGTGGTGTTGTCAGCGGGCAGCAGCAGCCTGCTGGCGGGTAAAAAGAAACGTTGGCAGAAACACCTGGCGGCCGGTGTGGCGGCGCTCGAAGCAAAGAAATATTCCACTGCAGAGCGTGAGTTGTCTGCGGCATTGAAGATTGCGGCGAAAAAATACAAGAGAAAGGAGCGTGGCGCTAAAACCTTCTACTACTATGCACAGGTGAAAATAGCACTGAAGCAGCATCACAAGGCGGCGAAGAATCTTCAGATTGCCTACAATATCCGCAAGAAAAAACTCGGCCTGGATAACCCGCTGACAGTCAAGACATTGGTCCAGTTGGCCGACCAGCGTATTGCGTCGGGCAGACAGCAGTTTGCCGAGCCGTTGCTCGAAACCCTGCTGGACCTGCAGACCCGCAAGCTGGGTGCCACACACAAGCGGGTGCTGGCGACGATGGGTAAACTCGCGGGCGTCAAGGCGGACGTGGAGAAAAATCAGCAGGCGGTCAAGTTGTTTAAAAAGGCCATCAAGATCGCTAAAAAGACCAAGGCCAAGCCGGCATTCATTGCTGACCTGTATGAACGCTACAGCCGGTTGCTGAAGGAGATGGGTGACAGCAAAGGCGCGGAATATGCCGACAACCGCTCGATCGAGTATCGTGCACTGGTTGAAAACGAAAATAACAATGCATTGGTTTTTACTGCGTCCAGCGTCCAACAAAAAAACAAGACCACGAACGAGGGGACGCCACCTGCTGTACCCAACACGCGGCCGGACAAGGTTGTGGGTAAGACGCAGGCCCCTGGAGCCGTACCGGGACCGGTCGCCAATAAAACTGCCAGTGCCGGGCCTGGTGCAAAGACAGGGTTTACGCCAGTGGTTACCAAGACTGCACCGCGGCGGACGATCACCAGGAACATAGCCGGGGTGAACGGCCTCGGCCGTACCGATACAAACGGGTTCAGAGAGCCGCCGGGATTCAGCCTGTTCAAAAGCAAAATGGTCGGCCAGAAACAATACAATCTCTCTGAGGTCTATATGCACTCCTTGTGCAAAGATGGCAGGATTCGTGACAACCTGCAGCATTGCAGTGTCTATTGGTTCCGCGCCAGGCATATGACGGCCGAGCGGGTAAAGCCGCGATTAACGGTGCGGGTGATCAAGTACCCTGATGGACGCACTGCCAGGTCGGCACATGACAGGTTGCGTGCATCGGCCAATCCTGATACCGGGATCAACTATGAGTGGAACTACTTGGTGGTCAAAGGGAACTGGATGTACTGGTTGAACGCGGGCTGTGCTTACTCGAAAAGCAGCTGGGACGGGCTGGTCAGTGGGTTTAAATCCGACATAGGGGTGTCGAGCGATGCTCCTGCTGCATTGAAATGCCGTTGTGGTGGCGGCTGCCGTCGGTAGCCTGTGTCCAGTGACACCGCGACGGCGACACTGATCGAGCGCGCCGAAGGCCACGGCCTGTTTTACCGGTTTCGCGCAACATTTCACCAGGGATTCCTGTCTTGCCATGGCGTGCATGCCTGTAAAGGGTCGTGCAACACGTTTTGTTGAATCGGCCGTTGATAGACTGTTGAGGCGCTGAGTACTTTGTGTCACGGCTCAGCGATGAATGGATCTGGACAGGCCAGGGTCTGTCTTAAGGAATCGCTATGAAGGATTATAAAGTCAGATTTCACACCGTGTCAAAAACCCCGGCACCAAACCTGGCCGTGAACTCGGCGTTGATCGGCCCGGGTTCGCTGGCCATGGGCTCCCGCGGAATACTGGTCAACGGTTACCTGGGAAAGGCACAGCGCTTGGTGGAATACCTGCCGCTGTTGTCGGCCGGTCTGGCCGGCGCGGTGCTGGCAGCGATCTCCGCTCCGTCACTGGCAGAGGGCGACAGCCTGCTGCTTGGGCTGGTTGGGCGGTTTTTCCTGGTGCTGGTGGGGGCGCTGGGGGTGTTCAGGATCGTGCGCTCCCTGTTGCTGGCGCTGCTGTGCAAACCGGTGCTGCTGGTGGTCAACTGGGATGAGATCACCGGGTACCGCTGTCTTGCCGCGGCCGCGAGCCCGTTGGGCGGGAGCAGAAGAGATAAAGTACTGGTGATCAGTCACCGCGCGATGCAGGAGGCATCGCCCTTTGTCATCAGTGGCCGGCATACCGGTGAAATATTGCAGGCGCTGCGCCGGCGTCTGCCTTGCAAGGAAGTCCGTGCGATGGACTGGACAGGCTCCGCAGCGGTGGCCTGCGGCCTGCACCTTTGTCCTTCCTGCGGTGTCAGGCTGCAGATTCCCGAACCTCCTGTTGCCATGGCAGGACGGTGTGGCAGTTGCAAGAACCGTTTCCAGCTCGGCTACGACCGCCAGGGCAGGCTGGTGATCGAAAAGCTGCAGGGTACGGGAATGTCACGCCGGGCCGGGCAAAGTCTCGACGACTGTTTTCAGGTGATCGGTGTGCCGCGCAGCGCATCGGCCAGGGAAATCAAGACAGCTTACCGCAGGCGCATCCGCGAATACCATCCTGACCGGGTCGCACATCTTGGTACCGATCTTCGACAGCTTGCTGAACAAAAGGCGCGCACGATCAACAAGGCTTACAGTGTCCTGAAGGAAAACGGCCTGGCGGAGTAAACCGGTTTGTCGGCCATGCGGTTTCGCTGTTGGTAGAAGCAGGTATAATCCCAAGTAGAATCAATGCAGTTGACGATCTGGCGGGCTATTTGGACAGGAGCAGGATGAGCGGACACGGGCTTACGCACGGCTACTTACAGCAACTGGTACAGGCGCTTCCTGCGGCGCTGCGCGAGACCACCGTATTGCGCCTGCAGGCCTTGGAGCTAAGCCTGGATGAGGATCTTACCTTTTTGGAGGCAGGACAGCTGTTGCCACAGCTGGTCAAGGCGGTCGCCTGCAGTGAGTTCATTGCCGCCAGTATCAAGACAGACCCCGGTGCATTGCGTGAGCTGGTCGACAGCGGGGTGTTGCTGCGCGAAGTCCCGGCGGCAGAATTCATGCAGACCGTGGCGCGGGCGTTAGACGGGATAACAGAAGAAAATGCTTATCTGCGCGGCCTGCGCCGTTTGCGCACGCGGCAGGCGCTGCGGATTGCCTGGCGTGAGATCAACACATTAGCAACGCCGGCGCAGACGATTCAGGAGTTGTCCTGGTTTGCCACCGCCTGTCTCAGGCATTGCACCCGGTATGCCGAGCAGAGTGTCGAGTCGAAGTACGGCACCCCGCTGACCCGCGGCGGTGAACGCCAGTCATTGATGGTGGTTGCGATGGGTAAGCTGGGCGGCGAGGAACTGAACTTCTCGTCGGATATCGACCTGCTTTTCGTCTACCCGGAACAGGGGAGTTTCAAGGCCGGCAGGGGAATCGACTACGCACGTTATTTCAGTCTCGTCGGCCAGAAGCTTATTTATCTGCTGAGCGCCGTGACTGCAGACGGCATAGTGTTTCGTGTCGATATGCGCCTGCGTCCCTATGGAGACAGCGGGCCGTTGGTGATGAGCCTGGACGCGCTCGAGGAGTATTACCAGTCCCAGGGGCGTGAATGGGAACGTTACGCATTGATCAAGGCCAGGGTGCTGACCGGGGACGAAGCCCATATCGAAGCATTCTACGACCTGATACGTCCTTTCGTGTACCGCCGTTATCTTGACTATGGTGTGTTCGAGTCTTTGCGGGAAATGAAAGCCTTGATCGGCAACGAAGTCAAGCGCAAGAGCCTGCAGCACAATATCAAGCTTGGTGAAGGCGGGATCCGCGAGGTGGAATTCACCGGCCAGGCTTTCCAGCTGGTGCATGGCGGACGCGATCCGGCGTTGCAATGCCGCGGTATCGTTCGCGTACTGGCACTGCTTGCCGATAGAGGCTTTCTGTCGGCACAAGTATGCCAGGGGCTGACCGAGGCGTATTATTTCTTACGCCGGGTAGAGAACCTGTTGCAGGCAATGCATGACCAGCAGACTCATACGCTGCCCGAAGAGAAGCAGGCAAGAGCAAGGCTGGCCATTGCGCTTGGGTATGAGCAGTGGGAGCACCTGGCGGCCGAGCTGGCCGCACGGCGCCAGCTGATACACCGGCACTTCAGTGAGCTGTTTCTGTTGCCACGGCAGGCTGCAGAGACTTCTCCCGCGGAGCAGCCTTACCAGGCGATCTGGCAACAGTCCGTAGAACAGCCGGCGGCGCTGGAGTTTCTGCAGCAGGCCGGCTACCAGCAGGCGGCCGAAGTGCTGCGACTGCTCGACAGCCTGCGCCAGAGCCGTGTCTACAGCGTGCTCAGCAGCGTCGCCAGGCAAAGGGTGGACCAGATCATTCCGCTGGTGTTACAGGCCTGTGCCCAGGCCGTGCATGAGCAGCACAGCAATATCGACCCGCTGGTCTGCCTGCGCAGAGTGCTGCGCCTGGTCGAGGCGGTGGCCTCGCGTTCGGCCTATCTCGCTTTATTGATCGAAAACCCGCATGCATTACAGCAACTGACTTCCCTTTTCGCAATGAGTGCGTGGATCGCACGGCAGATCCTGGACACCCCGGCATTGCTCGACCAGTTACTCGATGCCAGGTCGATCTATACGCCGCTTGGGACCGACACGCTGCAGCAGGATCTGCAGCAGCGCCTGAGCCAAGTGGACGCGCAAGACCTGGAGCAGCAGATGGAGATACTGCGTAATTTCAAGCAGTCCAGCGTGCTGCATGTCGCCGCCGTGGATATCGCCGGGGTCATGCCGTTGCATGAAATCAGTAATGACTTGACGGCGATTGCGGAAACGATCCTGCACGCGGTATTGCAGATTGCCTGGGATCACCTGGTCATGCGTCATGGCCTGCCAGGGGGTTGCACGCAGCCTGCGCAGGTCTGCGGGTTTGCGGTCATCGCCTATGGCAAGCTCGGCGGCTATGAACTTGGTTATGGTTCAGACCTGGACCTGGTCTTTTTGTATGATGGCAGCCGGCGCGGTGAGCAGACCAGTGGTGATAAAAAGATCGATAATGCGGTCTTTTATGCCCGCCTGGCGCAGCGCATCATTCACCTGCTCAATGCGCATACACCGGCGGGAATCCTGTACGAGGTGGATACACGCTTGCGGCCTAACGGTGCCTCAGGGTTGCTGGTCAGTGACATTCACGTCTTTTTAGACTACCAGCAGCACGAAGCCTGGACCTGGGAACACCAGGCGCTGGTGCGCGCACGCGCGTTGACCGGGGACCCGGCGCTTTGCAGCTGGTTTGTGCACATCCGCCGCGAGGTGTTGATGCAGCAGCGTGAGCCGGACAAGTTGCGCCAGGAGGTGCTGTCGATGCGTGAACGCATGCGCCAGCAGCTCGGCAGCAAGGATCCGCAGCATTTCGATATCAAGCATGGTCGTGGTGGCATCACCGATATCGAGTTTATCGTACAGTACCTGGTGTTACGCCATGCCAGTGAATGTGCGTCGCTGTTGGCGTATACCGATGTGTTGCGGCAGCTCGAAACCCTGGTCGAGTTCAAGTACCTGGGCGCCGTCGATGCCCGTTTGCTCACGGATGCCTACCGGGTGTTGCGTTCTGCGCTGCACCGCCTGACCCTGCAGGATCTCCCGGCATTGGCGGAGGCCGGCCAGTTTCTGCTGTACCGCCACGAAACCGAACGCCTGTGGCGCAAAATAATGGAAACCGGCTGACCCGGAGACGGGCTAATGGCCATATAAACTGAGCATTGCCCCGGGTATTTGCCAAACATCCATGCTAAAGTTTGGTAAAATCGTAATTTCGACGAATGGTTAATTGCAAACAGGAGTGACACGATGTTGATGGCTGACCGGGATGGTGTCATCTGGTTCAACGGTGAACTGGTCCCGTGGCGTGACGCGAAGGTTCATGTGTTGACCCATACACTGCATTACGGCCTTGGTGTTTTCGAAGGGGTGCGCGCTTACCAGGCCGAGAAAGGTACGGCGATTTTTCGGCTCGAGGAGCACACCGACAGGTTGATCAAGTCAGCGCATATCATGGGTATGAAGCTTCCCTACGATGCACAGCAGATCAACCAGGCGGTCAGGCTGGCTGTCCGCGAGAACCATCTCGAATCCGCCTACATCAGGCCGATGTGTTTCTATGGAGCGGAAGGCATGGGCCTGCGCGCGGATAACCTGGCAGTGCATATGATCGTCGCGGCCTGGGAATGGGGTGCCTACCTGGGGGCAGACGGCCTGGAGAAAGGAATCAGAGTCAGGACATCGTCTTTTTCCCGCCATCATGTCAATGTCACCATGTGCCGTGCGAAGACCAACGGTCACTACGTGAATTCCATGCTCGCACTGCAGGAGGCATTGGACGATGGCTACGATGAAGCCTTGTTGCTGGACACCAATGGTTATGTGATGGAAGGCAGCGGAGAGAACCTGTTTATCGTGCGTGATGGTGTCCTGTATACGCCTGACCTGACCTCGGCACTGGACGGTATCACCCGCAGTACCATTATCCAGCTGGCCGCGGACATGGGGATAGAAACCATCGAGAAGCGTATCACGCGTGATGAGGTCTATATCGCGGATGAAGCGTTTTTTACCGGCACCGCAGCGGAAGTCACCCCGATACGCGAGCTCGACAGGCGCCGCATCGGCGGCGGCGCGCGCGGGCCGCTGACGGGCCGCCTGCAGTCGGCCTATTTCGATCTCGTGCACGGGCGTAGTGCCGATTATCCGCAGTGGTTGAGCTACATATAAAAACACCCGC
>JALUUZ010000367.1 GCA_027021095.1 Gammaproteobacteria bacterium | reverse complement strand
AGATATCCAAGATAACAAAGATGTGGCTCATGCCCAGTACCTGGCCGATGAACAGTCAATGCGCGAATTCTATGATGCAATCTGGATTTATGGTGATCCAGCCGTGTACGACCGTGTAAGTGAAGACAATTACGCCACAGATATTCGCGCCAAAACCAAGTACACAGGCTATCTGGACCAAAGCTCACACATCAGTTTTTCACAGGGTCCAAGTGGTAACGATGAACTCATTGGTTTAGGTTTTCCACCAGGGCCTCTGGTTTTATGTATTTTGGGTGGAGGACAGGATGGTGAAAGGCTTGCCGAGGCATTTGTCCGAACAAACTTTCCGGACAATTATAACGCTCTGTTGATAACCGGCCCATATATGCCTAGTGGAGCAAAACATAGCATATATAAGGCTGCCAGTAATAAACCTCGTCTGCGTGTACTGGAGTTCGTACCGGAATTGACAGCGCTTGTAGAACAGGCTGACCGGGTAATCACTATGGGTGGCTATAACAGCGTTTGTGAAGTGCTGTCATTTGGCAAACGCTCTTTGATTGTACCTCGTACTGAACCCCGTCAGGAACAATGGCTGCGCGCAAAACGTTTAGAGGAACTGCAACTTGTACATATGTTGCATCCTGCAAAGGTCACACCGGAAGCAATAAGTGCATGGCTTAGCCGTAAAGATATACAGACACCGAATGTGCGTGAAAAGCTCAACATGTCTGGTGTCGAAACTATCCAGAGACTTGTCAAAGATGTTGCCGGCACCATTGGTAGAAATAACATGTCTTACACGCAAAACCTTAAAGTCGGCTATGTCTTGAAGATGTATCCGCGCTTTTCTGAAACTTTTATCGTTAACGAAATACTGGCTCATGAGGCGGCCGGGCTGGACATTGAAATTTTTTCATTACGTCCGCCCAACGACGGTCGTTTTCATGAAGTACTGGCAAAAGTGCGCGCGCCAGTCATTTATCTGCCTAGTGCCGGATTAAAAACGAACAGATTCTGGGCTGACATAGCCAGAGCGAGCGAGCAATTTCCGAGGCTTTGGACAGTACTTGCATCAACCATTAAAGAAAAACCAAGTGATATTCATCAAGCCATATTGCTGGCGGAGGCTGTAAAAGCCAGTGGTATCACTCACTTGCATGCCCACTTTGGAAGTGTGGCCACAACTGTTGCACGTCTGGCCGCACTTATTTCAGAATTGCCTTACTCGTTCACTGCGCATGCCAAGGATATTTTTCACGCAAGCGTCGATAGTAACGATTTGCGGGTTAAGCTAAGAGATGCCTCCAACACTATCACAGTAAGTAACTACAACCTGAACTATCTTAAATCCAACTACGGTGAAGCGGCCAGAAATGTTCTGTGCATTTACAACGGTATCGATCTGAATCGCTTTACTTATTCAAAGCCGGATAATCGCCCTGCAGAAATCATTACTGTTGGACGCCTGGTCGAAAAAAAGGGTTTTACTACCTTGATTGAAGCCTGCGCCCTGCTGGCCAAGTCCGATCGGCTGTTCAGTTGTACTATTATCGGTAAAGGTCCTTTAGAGCAGCAACTGAGACAAAAAATACAAGATTTTGATCTGGAAAAACAGGTCCGCTTGTTGGGACCAAAGTCACAAGAAGATGTTGTGAAACTGGTGCAGGGCGCATCCGTATTTGCCGCGCCCTGCGTTATCGGTTCCGACGGAAACAGAGATGGTATGCCTACGGTGCTGCTTGAGGCCATGGCATTGGGCACACCATGTGTGGCGACAGATGTCACTGGCATTCCTGAGCTGGTGCTGGATGGTGAAACAGGCTTAATGGTTCCGCAGCACGATCCGGAAAGCCTGGCTGCCGCGCTTGAGCGCTTGCTGAGTGATACCGAGCTATGCATCCGGCTGGCAGGCAACGCGCGGCGACTGATCGAATCTAAATTCGATATTGTAAAAAACACGGCCGTGCTGCGTACTTACTATCAGCAACAAAAACCTGACGAATTATTGAGTTTGCGTCCTTTGTG
>JALUUZ010000366.1 GCA_027021095.1 Gammaproteobacteria bacterium | reverse complement strand
CGAAGCAATAAAGTTACGTGACCGGCTGATCGCGTTGTATCAGAGCGAGGTTACGCAACTGATTCAGGTCACGACAGCCTATCATGCCAGGCTGCAGCAGTATCAGAAGCTGGTGCAGGAGTACACCCGCCATATGAAACAGCAGAACCAGTTGCTGGAAAAGCTGGGGGGACAGCAGAGTATCCTGCTGGCACGGAAAAAGCTGCAGCAATTACTGGCCGACTACCGCCGGCAGGTCATGTGGTCGGCCCAGGTACGGGATGCGGCTGCGTTGGTGCTGACCTGGGAACGCGTGCAGGGCAGCCTGCGGGCCTTTCTCGCATTTCGTTCGCAGCGCGGCAAGGAGCTGCTGGCTGCCCGCCTGCGGCGTTTCAGCGAAGCACTGTCTGGTTTCAGCGGAAAACATAAGCTGTCTGGCAGACATGCCGCTGTAGTCGATGACATCAACAAACGCTTAAAGCAGTATAAGGCGGTCATGGCCGAGGTGGTGGCGCTGCATATGTCGCCAGGGTGGCGGCGCGACATCATGATCGTCAATGACAAGGTCGGGCCGGTGTTCAAATCGCTGAGCGCTGACATAGACCGGCTGGTCAGCTTTGTCGAGCGCAAAAACCGCCGTCAGACCACACAGGCGATGGAGGCGCTGGAAAAGAATATCGGCAGCGTGGAGCTGTTGATTGCGTTGGTGTTCGTTGCCGGTGCGATCGTGTTCGGGTTTATCGCCTACCTGGTGCTCAGGCCGTTGCAGCAGACTGTCAGCGCGATGCGGCGAGCCGTCGACTCAGGTGAGCTCGATCAGCCTCTGCTCGAACAGGGCCGGAACGAATACTGTGAACTGGGTAAATGGTTCAACCGGTTCCGCGCACGGATAGGAGGATGCGCCGGCCAGGTGCTGGAGTGTTCGACGGAGCTTGCGCGGGCATCGAGCCGGCTTCATCAAACGATGGAGTCCAGCAGGCAGCAGGCCGGTGAACAGCTGCAGGAAGTGAATGCGGTTGCCGAAGCCTGTGACAGCGTATTTTCATCATTACAGCAGATTCAGGGTCAGACTGCCGAGGCTGCCAAGGTCACCCAGTCAGCGAACGACAGGGCAGTTGCCGGCCAGCGTGTCGTCGACGACGCAGTGCAGAGTATCGAGTCACTGGCGGACCAGGTACAGGATGCCAGTACAGCGATAGAAAGCCTGGCAGATGAAAGCAGCAACATCTGCGAAGTCGTGGAGGTGATCCGCAACATCACCGAGCAGACCAACTTGTTGGCGCTGAATGCTGCGATCGAGGCAGCCCGTGCCGGTGAACAGGGCCGTGGTTTTGCGGTGGTGGCCGAGGAGGTGCGCGCCTTGTCCAGGCGTGTCAATGAACAGACCGACGCGATTCAGGATCGCGTCAACAGCCTGCACCAGGGGATCGAGCTGGCGATGAACAAGATGCAGCGGAACCGGACGCAGGCGGAACAAAGTGTCGGCCAGGCAGCGGAGGCGGGCAAGGTATTGAAGACACTCGTGGACTCGTGCGCGACGATCATGCAGATGGTCGCGCAGATTGCCGAAGCGACAGAGGGTGAGAACGGAAAAACAGCAAAGATCGATACGGGGCTGGAACGTATCCGCGACATTGCACGACTGTCAGCGGACAGCGCGGAGGCCTCTGCCGCAATGGCGAACACACTGGCGGACAACATCGATCAGTTGCAGCGGTTGGTGACGCAGATTACAGCAGGCCGGCAATCCGCGTTGTAAGCGCCCTGTTCGCTAAAACACCTGTTTCAGAAATTCCGTCAAGTCTTTCCATGAAGACTGGTCCGCGGCCCTGTTGTACACCAGCGGCAGTTTGAACTGCTTGCCAAGCTTGTCGGCACCTGGATTGGTAAAGCTGTGCTTTGCACCCTTGTAGATTCTGACTCGGACCTTTGCTCCCGCAGTGTTCAGCGCCTTTTCGAAAGCCTTGACCTTTGCCGTGTCGACAAATGGATCGTCAGCACCATGATAGATTGCGATGCGGGGTTTTACCCGTCCCTTGACC
>JALUUZ010000365.1 GCA_027021095.1 Gammaproteobacteria bacterium | reverse complement strand
AATGTTCCCGCGGTCCGCAAGTTTTGTTTTTCAGGCAGCATGAAACCCGCTATAATCACGGAATGGTAGAGTCAATCAATTCGCCGTATATCCAGGCTGCAAATGCCGGCAATTTTGCCAGCCTGGTACTGGAAAATTCGAAAAAGGGTCCTGTGCTGGTGAACTTCTGGTCCAGAAAGGCCGGCCCCTGTCTGCGCCAATATCCTGTCCTCGATAAAGTGATTCATCAGTACGATGGTTTACTGCTGCTGGTGAATGTCGATGCAGATGCCGAAGTCGTCATCAGCAAGGAATGTGGGGTGGCCAGTGTACCCACGCTGAAGTTGTATCGTGATGGCAAGGTGCTGGAAACGAAGCACGGTTTCCAGTCGGAGGAAGAGCTGTTGAAGATGGCGGAACTGTATGTCGCCAGGGACTCGGACCGGGTATTGGCCCAGGCGATACAGGTCTATGCAAACGGCGCAGCAGGAACGGCTTATGAAATGCTTGCCGAGGCGATTACCCGTGACCCGGTAAATCCACGCCTGCCCCTGGCGATCTGCAAGCTGCTGAAATACGAAAGGCGCTATGACGAGGCAGTCGAGCTGATCAGGTCGCTGCCCCCGGAGATCAAGCAATATTATGAAATCAGGTCATTGAGCGGCTTGATGAACCTGTTGGTCAAGGCGGATACGACACAGACTGTCGAGACGCTGCAGGCGAAATTGCAAGACGCTCCTGATAACGAAGAGCTCAAACAGCAGCTGGTGATTCAGTACGCGGCGGCGGGACAGTACGAGCCAGCGGTCACGTTGTTGTGCGAGATGGCCGAAGAAAGGGATGACGGCAACGGCGGGTTCGTGCGCCAGGCATTGCTGAACCTGATCGAAGTACTTGGCGATGATCACCTGTTGGCCGGTAAATGCCGCCGCAGCCTGAAACACTATGCACACTGACGGGCAGTGATGTAGAAAGAGAAACCGGCGGCGCTGACAGGCCGGATAGTATCAGGATGGCGCGATCATGTGGGACCTGTTGCTTTCCAGTAAGGACGATGCCACCAGTCTTGGGGTTTCGCTGCGGCGATTGCAGACAAAGACCGGGTTTATCGAAGTGCGTGAGTTTTCCAACTGGCGCTGGATTCACTTTGGCAGTCCGGAAATTCAGTCGTTGATGGACATGCATCGTCCGGCTCACCCTGCGCTCGACTACAGTGCGGCGATGCTTTATGGCCTGGTATTACATCAGCGGCCGCAGACGGTATTGAGCCTCGGCAGCGGAGCCGGCACATTCGAGCGGTTCTTTCAACACTATCTGCCGGAAGTCGGGCTGGAGTCGGTCGAGTCCTGTGAGGCAATGACCGGGCTGGCCAGGGAGTTTTTTCTGTTGCCTCCGCGGGTACAGCCGGTACACATGCAGGCAGCGGCTTTTCTGGCAACGAGTACGATGGAATACGACCTTATCCTGTGTGATCTTTTCGGTTTTCGCGGTCATCCAGATGATCTGTACAGCACAGAGTTTTATGCCAACTGCTATGCACGTCTGGCAGCGGAAGGAGTGCTGGTGGTCAACCTGTTGGCTGTCGACCAGGAAACAGTGCTGCCGGTACTGTTGTCGATCAGGGAATATTTCAACTGGGTCTCACTGTATGATGTGCCCGGCTGCAAAAATGTCATTTTGTATTGCTGCGTTGGTTCTCCCCGTGCAATGGGGTCAGTCGCGGTGCGTGCGCAGCAGTTGTCAAAAACATGTGGTGTGGATTTTTGCCGGCTGTCCACAGCCATAGTCAGCCTGCCGGAACCCCGTCATGGCTGATACAAGGATTTACAGCAAGAAAATGTCGTGTGTGGAAGGATCGCCACGTGATACGATTTGATTTGCCTTGGTGTTGGAGCGTACAACGCAGCCTACTTCGTCGTGACGGTGTGCGCAGCACACCAAAGGATTTACAGCAAGAAAATGTCGTGTGTGGAAGGATCGCCACGTGATACGATTTGATTTGCCTTGGTGTTGGTGTGTACAACGCACCCTACCTCGTCGTGAC
>JALUUZ010000364.1 GCA_027021095.1 Gammaproteobacteria bacterium | reverse complement strand
CTTCATCCCGGCAAAGGATTCCTTGGCATTTTTTTTCGCACCGAGAAAAACCAGGTCGTAGTCCGGGTACTTGGCCTTGAAGCTCTTGAACCTCTGCTGCACCAGTGTCGCCAACTCACCGGGGGTAATGATTTTATCGTCGACCTCGGCAGAGACGGTCGCCAGGCGCCGCAGGTCACGCCTGCGGATCGTATTCAAGCCCTGGTCGGGTTCGATATCGGCAATATCCCCAAGGAAGACCGTCTTGCCGTTGTCCAGCGTAATCTGCAGATCGCTGAGATCACCGCGCCGGCGCACACGGTCACTGAAGATCAACCGCACCGGTACACGCTTGTTGTCCCTGGTGACATGCACGACCTCGAGACCAAGAAACCCGGTACGCACGATGTCACTGATCAGCTTCTGCGTCAACTTGAGCTCCCTGCCGCGCTCATTGATGGTATAGCGCAACTCCCGCTTGCCGGGGTCGATATCATGGCGCACATCATAAACCCCGGTCTGCGCACGCAGAAACGCGGTCAATTCGTTTGCCCATTGCCTGAGCACCTTGACATCCTGGCCGGTAATCCCGACCACCAGGTCGGAGCCGGCCGGTCCACCGGCCGGACGCCGGACGAACAGACGTTCCACCCCCGGCACCTTCTGCAGCCGTGTACGCACCAGGTTGATGATCTGCTGGTTCGATCTTTCACGTACACCCGGTTCGTCGAATTTCAGGCTGACCAGCGGGGTCACGTAGCGTTCGATAAATCCCTTCGGCTTGGGCTTGGTCAGGGTGACCATGATCTGGATATAACGGCTGCCGACTTTAAAGCGATTGAAATCGATAAAGCTGAACCCGACATTGGTCAGCACTGTATCGATCTCCTTTTTTTCCAATACCGAATAAAGCGCATTCTCAAGCCTCTTGGCCAGCCGTTCCGAGTCCTGCAGGCTGTAAGTATTCGGCGCTTCGATGTTGACGAAGAACTGCCCTATGTCCACATGTGCAAACAGGCTCTGTGGAATCCGGGTCGCATTGTAAGCCAGCGCGACGATCAACACACCGATCGCACAGGCAGCGACGACATAACGGTTATGCACCGACCACTTCAGCACCCGCAGATACCGTTGCAGCCATCTCTCCCAGTCCAACCAGCGCCGCTTTTTTTTCGGTTTACTCAAGCGCAGCATCTCCGCCGCGTGTGACGGCAGTACCACGAAGGCTTCTGCAAGCGAACCGAGCAGTGAAGCCGTCACCACCACCGGAATCACCTTGATGAACTCCCCCATCACACCACTGATTGCAAACATCGGCAGAAAGGCGGCGATCGTCGTCAAGGTCGACGCCACCACCGGCCACAGCACCTCTCTGGCTCCCGCCTTGGCTGCCTGCCGCGGTGACTGCCCCATCTCCATGTGCCGGTAAACATTCTCGTTGACGATAATCGCATCGTCGACGATCATCCCCAGCGCGATCAGAAACGCGAACATCGAAACCATGTTGATGGTGTAACCGAAATAGAACAGGCCGGCCGCGGCGACCAGAAAAGACACAGGGATACCCATCGCCGTGATCAACGCGACACGGAAATTGAGGAACACATACAACGACAACAACACGAACACCAGGCCGACCAGGCCCGAGGACTTGACCGTGTTCAGCCGGTTCTCGACGTAGACCGACATGTCACCGAACACCTTGGCGTTGACCTTGTCCGGCAGACGTCTGCGCAGCTTTTTGACCAACGCCCTGACCTGGCGCGATACATCGATCGTCGAAGCGTTTGCGGTCTTGCTGACAGTCAGGTTGACCGAGTCACGGCGATCGAACCGCCCAAGGGTCTTGGCCTCCTCGAGCCTGTGCTCGACCCTGGCCACATCCCCCAGCCGCAGCTGCCCGCTGCCATCACGGCTGCTTTTGACGACGATCTTCTTGATATGTTCCGGGTCCGGGAGACTGCCCTTGCCACGCAGCAGAATGTCGCCTTCCATCGCCTTGACCGAACCACCAGGCAGATCCTTCAGGTTCTCGCGCAGCGCCTTGGCGATCATGCCGATCGAGACTTTCGACGAGGCCAACCGCTCGGGATCGACGATCACCCATAACTCCCATTCGCGCTTGCCGGCAATCCCGACACTGGCCACGCCGTTGACCTCGCGCTTGATCAGGTCGCCGACCTCGTCAGCCACTTTATACAAGTAAGGGCGATCCATCGCTCCGTAGATCGCGATACTGATTACTGGAAAACGGGTTGCCAACCGCGTCAATTGCGGTTTTTCCGCCTCCTCGGGCAAGGTGGTAAGACGGTCGAGTTCATTGCGCGCGTTACGCATAAAGTCATCGACATTCGCGCCCGGCTTGAGCTTGATCGTCACCGTCGATCTGCCCTCGGCACTGGTCGAGGTGATATAGTCGACATCATCCATGTCCTCGAAAGCCTGCTCGATCGGCACCGTAACCTGGCGCTCGACGTCTTCAGGCGGTGCACCTTCGAACTGAGTCTGAATACGCACCCGGTCCGTCTCGATGACCGGAAACATCTCCTGCGGCATCGCATACCAGGACAGGACACCGATGATCACCACCATCACCAGCAACATGTTGGTGATCAGTGGATTGTTGATCGAGAAACGAATCAGAAACACTTGCTTCCTTACTGGTAGCTGTAGATAGTGGCTTTGGGATTGACGATCTGGCCGTCTTTCAGCGAAGCGACATCACGCCCGACCACGGTTTCGCCGGCACGCAGTCCCTGCTCGATGATCTGCCAGTTTCTGATTCGCTTGCCCAGCTTGACCTTACGCTGCTTCACCCGCTTGTCAGATTTCAACACCATGACGTAGGCTGCGCCGTGCTCCTGCAGTACCGCTGAGGCCGGCACTGCGATCACATTGTTGAGCCTGTCCAGCTTCAACTTAACCCTGGCTACTGCACCCGGGCGTGCGACCCCTTTGGGCAAGGCAATACGCAACTGGTGGGTAAAGGTCGACGTATCCGGGTCGGCCTGCAGGGCGACGATCCGGCCCTCGTACTGGCTGCCGCCCAGTTGTACCTCGACCACCCGGCCCAGGCGCAGCGCCGCGGCCAACTCACTGCGCACGTGCAGAACCAGTTCCACCTGGTCGGCAGACACCAGTTCCACGACCAGGGTTGCCGGTGAGACATAATCCCCCTTTTCGACATACACCGCATTGACCACGCCGGCAAACGGCGCGGTCAATGCGGTGCGCTGCAGGTTACGCTGTGCGCGATCGATCGCGGCGCGGCGCAGTTTCAGGCGTGCCTGCGCCGTCTCGACGCTGTAGCGCAGACGCGCTTCTTCAGAACGTAACTGGTAGAGCTTTTGCCGCGCCTGGCCGAGCAACGACCTGGACACTAAAGCACCTTTACCGAGCTTGCTCAGCCTTGCTACTTCTTTAGCCTGCAATGCACTATTTCGTTGAGCCAATGTTAACAGCCGCTTATCCCGTTGGATACCGGCGCGTTCTAGTGTATGCTGTGCTTTGGCTTGAGCCAGCGCATCGGCATAGTCGCCGGCGTCCAGTTTGATCAGAATCTGACCAGGACGTACTTTCTGCCCGGGTTCGACCAGGCGGGCCGAGACCCGCCCGGACAGTTCGAACTTAAGCTGGACCTTGTGTGCAGGCTGCAATCGCCCGGTAAGCTGAATCTCTGGAGTCAGGCTCCTGTCGAGTACTTTAAAGGCCTCGATGATCGGCGGAGCCAGTTTTTTTTGCGTGGCGACAGGCTTTGGCGCGGTCAGCTTCAGGCCGATCGCAGCCAGAATACTGAGAACCAGAATAATAGTTACGTAAGCTGTTGTTTTTAAACGTGATGCCATAATCTCAAAAAAATGCCGGTGTGCCGTTCAACGGTTGCTGCTTGCCACACTAAATAATAAACAGTAAATAATAAAATAAGTAGTTAATTCTTATATTAATGAGTAATGATGGTGGATAGAAGTAGTTTCAAGGAATTTTGTCTCATTCTCGGTGTCTCTGGCAGTTTAGCCTGTTTTGCAGCCAATGCTGAAAAAAAACCCGCACACATCGGCAGCTGTTCAGCTGCCCCGGAAATGGCGCAGCACCTGCTGAAGCCGGACGGTACCGGCGTCGCGCCAGGGAAAACCAATATCACCGCGGACAAAAGTACCGGGACACGTGACAAAATGACATTGCAGGGCAATGTCGTGGTGCGCTCCTCCACCGAAAAACTGACAGCGGACACACTGATCTATGACAAAAAGGCCAACAAGCTGACAGCCAGCGGCAACGTGATCATGAGCAACAACGATGTCGTCATCATGAGCGAATCCGGCTACAAGCAGATCAATGGAGACCAGGCCAAGCTCGACAACGCCACCTACTTTTTCCCCGCGCGTAACGCCCGCGGCAATGCAAAGACGATCAAGGTCGAAAGCAAGACCAAGGTCAAACTCAAAAAATCCACCTACAGCACCTGCTCCAAAAAAAGTAATTTCTGGCAACTCAAAACCAGCTACTTGAAAATAGACAACAACAAGGGCCGGGGCCTGGCGCGGAACGTGGTATTGAAAATCAAAAAGGTCCCCGTGTTGTATATCCCGGTCATGACCTTCCCGACGGACAATCGCCGAAAGACCGGCTTTCTGATGCCGAGCATCGGCGCGTCGGACAACTCCGGTTCGGATATCAGGATTCCTTTTTACTGGAACATCGCGCCCAACCGCGACGCCACGATCACTTCGCGCTTTCTTGGCAAACGCGGCTATCAGCTGATCACCGAGTACCGCTACAAGCACAAGCACTCGTCCGGAATCATGGGGTTCGAGTACCTGCCGGATGACGACGCATTCGGCGACGACAGGAATCTTTTCTATTACAGACAATTCGCGCGCCTGGGCCGTTACTGGTCGACCAACGTCAACCTGAATTCCGTGTCCGATCCGACCTATCTCAGCGACCTGGGCTCGAGCCTGCGCCAGACCAGTGTCACCCAGCTCGAACGCCGGATCGACCTGACCTACACCCGCTCACAGTGGGCGGTCAGAACCCGGTTCCAGAACTATCAGCCGCTGTTCGGCATCCAGGAATCCTATCAGCGCCTGCCACAGATACTGCTCAATGGTATCTTCCACAGCCAGAAGAACCCGAAAGTCTTTTATCACACTTATGCAGAAGTGGTGAATTTCGCGCACGATGACAACACCAAGATCACCGGCAGCCGCTTCGATTTCTGGCCGGGCATCTCCTATCGCCTGCTTAGTGCGCCCGGCTACTATGTGACTCCAAAGATCAGCTACCGCTATACCGCCTACCAGCTCGACAACCAGCCGCTGGGGGCCGACAGCGCGCCGGACCGCTCGATCCCGATCTTCAGTCTCGATGCCGGCTTGTTCTTCGATCGCAACTTCAAGTTCAGGAGTCATGCCTACCTGCAGACGCTGGAGCCGAGAATCTATTACCTCTACGTGCCGAATGAAAACCAGGATGATATCCCGGTTTTCGATACCTCCAAGCTCGATTTCAGTATCTACCAGCTGTTCCGGGAAAACCGTTTCAGTGGCGCCGACCGGCACGGCGACGCCAACCAGCTGACCGTGGCCCTGACCAGCCGCTTTATCAATGAAGACTCCGGGCTGGAAAAGTTTACCGCGACGATCGGGCAGATACTTTACTTCCAGGATCGCGAGGTGGCACTGCCCGGCCAGGCCTCGGAACTGTCCAACAACTCGGACGCGGTCGCGCGCCTGGTCTGGAGACCGACCAAGTTTCAGAAAGTCATCGCAGCCAACCAGTGGGATATCGACCGCAACGAATCCAAACTGTCGATCATCGCCTACCAGTACCGTTCCGACAGAAGGCACCTGCTGAACGTCGCCTACCGCTTCCGTGAAGACACGATCGACCAGACCGACCTGTCCTATGTCTGGGGGCTGAGCGCCAAGTGGAACATGATTGGACGCTGGAACTATTCGATCAAGGACCAGACCACGCTGGAGGGACTGGCAGGCATCGAATACAACAACTGCTGCTGGGCCATCCGCCTGCTCGGAAGAACTTATATCAGAGACATCAACGCTGAAAAGGACAATTCTATACACCTGCAATTAGTGCTTAAAGGTTTGTCGAAAGTAGGTGATAATATAGACACATTGTTCAAACAGAGTATCATTGGATACCAGGATACACTCCGGTAATATCCCTGAATTTTTTGGCGTTATAGCGATCAAGGTTATATTTGTATGCGAAAGAGAAAACCCTCCCTGGGCACTGCATTGGCTGTCACGCTAGTGCTCACGGTAGTGACCCCTGTCAGTGCCGCCAAGAAGAAAACGACACCGCAGAGCACCACCAAGGCACCTGGTCCCGTCGAGCAGATCGTTGCGGTCGTCAACAATGACATCGTGCTGCGCAGTGAGCTCGACAAGCAGGTCAACAACATCACAAGGCGTCTGCGTGCACGCCGGGCCAAGCTGCCGCCCCGGAAAATCCTGGAAAAGAAAGTGCTCGATCAACTGATCCTGATGCGCCTGCAGCTGCAGCTTGCCAAGCGTACCGGCATCCGGGTCGACGATGAAACGGTCAACCGGGCGATGGTCCAGATCGCCAAGAACAACAAGCTGAGCTTTGCCCAATTCCGCAAGAAACTGGCCGCGGCCGGATTCAAGTTTGCCGACTTCCGTGAGTCGATCCGTAACCAGATCATCCTGGCACGCCTGCACCGGCGCCGGGTGCACAGCCGGATACGGGTGTCGAAACAGGAAGTGGACAGCTTCCTGAAAAACAAGACCCACATGGTCAACAAGTACAACTCCTACAAGCTGGGCCATATCCTGATTGCCGTACCCAGCAACGCCTCGATCGACAGGATCAACAAGGCCCGTGCGAAAGCGGAAAAAGTATTGAAGATGGCCAGGAACGGCGCCAACTTCGGCGAGCTGGCGATCACCTATTCCAATGGCCAGAAAGCATTGAACGGCGGGGTGCTTGGATGGTTCAAGAGCGGACAGCTGCCGCGTGCATTTGTCAGCACCGTGGTAAAAATGCAGAAAAACCAGATCAGTGGCGTCATTCGTTCACAGGCCGGCTTCCATATCGTCAAGCTGCTCGACATCAAGGGCAGCCTTGGCGAACATGCTGTCAAGCAGACCAAGGTCCAGCATATCCTGATCCGCACCAACGACCTGGTATCCGATACCGACGCAAAAACCAGGCTCAACCGGCTGCGTGAACGGCTGCTGCAGGGCGAGAATTTCGATACGGTCGCCAAGGCACATTCCGACGACACCTTTTCCGCCAAGAAAGGAGGTCACCTCGGCTGGGTCACCAAGGGCGCGCTGGTACCGCGTTTCGAGAAAGTCATGGAAGAAACCAAGGTCGCGCAGATCAGCAAGCCTTTCAAGACACGCTACGGATGGCATATCCTCAAAGTGCTCGACCGCCGGGTCGAGAAAGACACCAACAAGTACAAGCGCAGTGTCGCCAAGCGGCTGATCCGTGCACGCAAGCAGAAAGAAACCCTGCAGTTGTGGCTGCAGCGGCTGCGTGACCAGTCCTATATCGAATACCGCATTGCCGAATTCCGTGACAACTGACTACCGTTCACCACCGTGCACAACGGGTCTAGCCCGCATTTCTTACCACCATTCGTCGCGAGACGGCGCAAGGGTGGCGTTCACGACCGAGGAGCGCACAGGCAAGGGGCGCACCAATATAATATGGATAATGGCAGGGTACGGAAGAATCGCGTGTAGAAGGATCATCACGCGACGCAATAGGATTCGTCGCGGTGTTGGTACATACGATGCATCCCGCCCCATCGTGACGGTGTGCGCAGCACACCAAAGGATTTGCGGCAAGGAAATGTCGTCTGTGGAAGAATCGCCACGTGATACGCTTTGATTTGCCTTGGTGTTGGTGCGTGCAACGCACCCTACCTCGTCGTGACGGTGTGCGCAGCACACCAAAGGATTTACGGTCAAAAAATGTCATGCTCCAAAGTAGGGTGCGTTGTACGCACCACCACGACAGATCACATCGCATCACGCGAAGAGGCTTTTTACGTTGGCTCGCTGACCGAGCGAAAGCCAGCCAGGGTGGTGAGCAATGCGGGCTAGACTAGTCGTCACGCCCGGCGAGCCGGCCGGCATCGGGCCGGACCTGTGCCTGCTGACCGCACCGGGGCCGGCCGACGCCGATCTGTTTTATGTCGCCGACCCGGCACTGTTACAACAACGTGCACAGCTGCTGGGGAAAAAAATTTCAATCAACCTGTGCACACCCGGTTCGCCGCCACGGGCACCGGCAGGCGGTATGCGGGACCCCGTCGTCAATGTGATTCCGGTACCACTGGCTGCGGCGGTCACGCCGGGCCGGCTCGATGCCAGCAACAGTCCTTACGTGATCGAAACCCTGCGTACCGCCACACAGGCCTGCCTGGCCGGTGACTTCGACGGCCTGGTTACCGGCCCGGTACACAAAGGGATCATCAATGAGGCGGGGATAGCGTTTACCGGCCACACCGAGTTTCTGGCACAGCAGTGCGGCGCGACACCGGTAATGATGCTGCAGTCGGACACCCTGCGTGTCGCATTGGTGACGACTCATGTACCGCTGTCACAAGTCAGCCAGCTGATCACTGCTGAACGTGTTACGCAGGTGATCGAGATATTGCTGCGCAGCCTGGCCGAAGACTTTGCGGTCACCCAGCCAGCACTCTACGTCTGCGGACTCAATCCCCATGCCGGGGAAAACGGCCACTTGGGAAGAGAGGAAATCGAAGTACTGATCCCGGTCATCGAAAAATTCCGGCGCGCCGGGTTCAACGTTACCGGGCCGCTGCCTGCGGACACGATCTTCCTCGACAAGATACTCAAGCGTGCCGATGCGATCCTGGCGATGTACCATGACCAGGGTCTGCCCGTACTCAAGGCAACCGGCTTCGGCCAGGCGGTCAACATCACCCTCGGGCTGCCTGTCGTCCGTGTCTCAGTCGACCATGGTGTTGCACTCGAACTCGCTGCGCAAAAAACGGCGATACACACCGGCAGTTTTCTGCGCGCAATCAGCCTCGCGGCCCACATGGCCGGCAACCGCAGGCGCAACAAGACCGCCGATGCATATCCCGCGTAAGCGCTTCGGCCAGCATTTTCTCAAAGACCCGGCTGCAGTCCGCAGAATCCTCGACGCGATCGAACCACAGCGGCATGACCAGATGCTCGAGATCGGTCCCGGTCAAGGGGTACTGACCGAACAGCTGCTGCACCATGTGGCGCATCTCCACGCAGTCGAAGTCGATACCGAACTCGCCACACTGCTGCAGCACCG
>JALUUZ010000363.1 GCA_027021095.1 Gammaproteobacteria bacterium | reverse complement strand
GCGGCCGGGAATTTCCTGCGCCTGCCTGACCAAGGTGATGTTCCCCGTGTTGCGCGGCAGCCGGTAGAAATCCGGGCCGTTGAAGCTGGCAAACTGTTCCAGCCGGTCCAGCGCACCGGCCTGTTCAAACGCTTCGGCATAGAAACAGAGCGCCGCGTGTGCGGTGTAGATGCCGGCGCAGCCGCAGGCGCTTTCTTTCTGCCGGCGCAGATGCGGGGCGCTGTCTGTCCCCAGAAAAAACTGCGGATGACCGCTGGTGGCGGCGTCCAGCAGTGCCTGGCGATGCCGTTCGCGCTTGAGCACCGGCAGGCAGTAGTGGTGGGGGCGCAGACCGTGTTCGAACAGGCTGTTGCGATTCATCAACAGGTGATGCGCGGTGATCGTCGCCGCGACCTGCCCGGCGTGTTGTTTGACGAACGCGACGCCTTCGGCGGTCGTGACATGTTCAAGCACGATACGCAACCGCGGGAAATCAGTGACCAGCCGGCTCAGGGTGCGTTCGATAAACACCGCCTCGCGGTCGAACACGTCGACCTCGGGGTCGGTGGTCTCGGCATGGACCAGTAACGGGACGTCGTGGCGTTGCATCGCCTCGAAGACCGGGTAGACACTGGCGACGCTGCGGACCCCGGCATCGGAGTGGGTGGTGGCGCCGGCCGGATAGTACTTGACGGCGTGCACCGTGCGACTGCGCGTGATCCGTTCGATTTCCCCGGTAGAGGTGGCCTCGGTCAGGTACAGTGTCATCAGCGGTTCGAACGCCGTGCCGTCCGTCAACGCCTGCTTGATACGCTGGTAATAGGCTTCGGCCTGGGCCACCGAGACGATCGCCGGTTTCAGGTTCGGCATGATGATTGCGCGGCTGAATTCAGCGGCAGTGTGGCGAATGACCAGTTGCATCAGCGCCTGGTCACGTACATGCAGGTGCCAGTCGTCCGGGCAGGTCAGTGAAAGTCTGTGGCTGCGCATAAACCGCCTCGCAAAATTATCCAACGATCCAAAGAAATGTTCTTAAGTGTATGATAGTCAGTGATTTATTACTTGTCTTTATGTTAAGCTATACAGCTTTATCTTGACCTCGACGACCAAAACAAAGATCATACCGGGTTTATTCGAGCGAATTGATCATAAAATAGGCAGCCAATACCGGTCACAGGTCTGAATGATAGAACATCCAGTGACAATGACAAAGCCATGAGTGGAAAATGAGCAAACAACGAGACACACAACTATCGAACGAAGTGAAAAAACGCCTGCTGCAGGAAATGCTGTTCGCCAGGCGTTTTGAAGAGCGCTGCTATGAAGCCTATGTGGAACGTAAGATCGGTGGCTTTTTGCATCTGTACTCTGGCGAGGAGGCCTGTGCGCACGGTGTCCTTGAAGCGGCGCAAGTGGGCCATGATTATGTGATTACCAGTTACCGCGATCACATCCATGCGATCAAGTCCGGGGTCGACCCGAAAGCGGTCATGGCCGAGCTGTATGGTAAGGTGACCGGCTGCTGCAAAGGGCTTGGCGGATCGATGCATATCTTTGGCGTGGACAATCGTTTCATGGGCGGTTACGCCCTGGTGGGCGGGCCGTTTCCGCTGGCGGCCGGGATCGGCAAAGGCATCCAGATGAAGAAAGGGGACGAGATCTGTATCTGTTTCCTGGGCGATGCGGCGAACAACCAGGGTACCTTTCATGAATCACTGAACATGGCCAAGCTGTGGAACCTGCCGGTCCTGTATGTCTGTGAAAACAATCTGTATGGTATTGGTACACGGATCGATCGTTCGACCGCGGTGATCGATCAGTACAAGCGTGTCTCTGCTTATAACATTCCCTCGACCCAGACCGACGGGCAGGACGTGGAAAAAGTCTACGCGGCCGCGGTCGAGGCGGTCGATTATGTCCGTGCGGGTAACGGCCCGTATTTCATGGAATTGATGACCTACCGCTACCGCGGCCATTCGATGTCGGATTCCAACGCCTACCGTTCCAAGAGCGAGGAGCGGATCTGGGGCAAGCGTGATCCGATCATT
>JALUUZ010000362.1 GCA_027021095.1 Gammaproteobacteria bacterium | reverse complement strand
CGGCAAATGCGGTAGCCTGCGCGTTCGCTAGAGGGAGGTAAAGGTATATTCGACAGTTTCAAGCCGACCCTTCCAGACCAGTTCCAGTTTGTCGCCTTCATACCAGCCAACTTCCCCGTAACGGGGTATACGCATACCATCCTGAAGAAAATAGTGGCGAAAATGTCCTTCCCAGGGTTTTAGCCGGTAGCCGCCATCAAAACGTCCGAAGCGACCGGAACTGTAGATTGCAATGACTTCATTGTCGTTATTGAAGCGGAACTCGAGTGATACGGTAATCCCCCTGTCCGTGAGTGTGACAATTGCGGTGTACTCGTCAACAGGGCGCCAGAAAACACCGGAGCCGGGTAGCAGGGCAGTGGGATACCAGACGGCTTCAGCCAGGTAGCGGTGCAGGGCACCGGCATTCAGTTCGGCAATATCCGATTCGGCAGCGATTGGAATGGCCGATAGCAGGCTGACGCGGCCGGCCCCGGTTCCCCTGATGTAACTGTCGAGTACGCGCACATGCGTGGCCAGGGGCAGCGCAACTTTTGCATTCCATATAAAACCGGGTGCTGCCGGGACAACGAACTGGCTTGCGGTAAATGCTGACCAACTGTCACTGTCGGTGCCGGTGCGTAATTCGCCAAGCTGCTGCATGCGAACGGTTTTTATCAGTGGCTGCCCATCGCTTAAAACATGACGTAAATAGCGCACGACGGGGGCAGGCAAGGTGCCCAGTGAAGCAAGGTTTACCCGGCCGGTGGTTGAAGTGGCACCGGAGGCAAGACTGTCGGTCAGTTGCTGTTGTCTGTTGTTTTCAAAAGCCATGCCTGCCAACAGGGAGATCATGGCAATGATAAGCATGGCGAGAGCGACAGGTTTTTTCAGGTACTTTTTCCTGGCGGCTTCAGGCATGTCCGGATCCGTGTTCAGGGACGCCAGTATTTGTAGCCCTGCATCTGCAACCGGATAACCTCGGGCGCGCCGGCGGGGACAAATTCAACCTCCATGGGAAAATCGTCTTCATCCAGTTCCCATGCCCGCATGCTGATGCGGCAGGCCTTGAAGCTGACACCGCGGTTGCTGAGCCGGGTCAGCAGGCTTGCAGTTTCCCTGTTGTTTTCCACCAGGGCATGGATGCCGTCCTCGTAGGCCACAACGACTATCTTCAGCCGGTTTTCCCCGAGGTCGGTCAGAACCTTGTCGATCTGCATCAATGCTCTGCGGTGTCCGTAGTTGTCGCCCGTGCGCGTCAGTTGCACAACAAAGGGAACCGGCTCTGCTTCTGCCGCAATAGCCTGCGTTGCCGTAATACTGGCAACAAGGAAAACAAGGAGACTTGCGAGGTTTTTTTTCATCAGGTGTTCCCGGGTTGATCAGGGGTGCAAGTCAAACAGGTAGCAGCTGTCTGGTTGCTGTTTATTCATCGGCATCGCCATCGAGCTGGTGTACTTCGGCCTTGCTTACCTTGCCTTCCTGATCCAGCTGCAGGTGAATTTCTATTGAGTTGCCACACATGGGACATTCTTCAAGCAGGTCATCCTCATATGTGCGCTCCTCCAGCTCGAGATCGAAGGATTTTCCACAATAAGGGCAGTGCAGGCGGGTTTTGATGATATTCATGACAGTCTCTCTTAATTGTTATCGTGTCTGATTCCGCTCCTGTAACACCTGTGGCAGTGAAATGGTGCGAAATCAAGAGTGCGCGTTCTGATACTGGGTACCTGTAGAGCGTTGCCGATATACGCGCTGTTGTCAACCGGTACCAGCGTTATCGCAAAGCCGAACAAACAGGGTCTGAAGCTGGTTAGTCACCGATTTTTTATACAGTGCATAAGTATAAGGACGTTGATCACCGAATGGATAAACGTAGGTGTACCCCTCGTGTTCAACAAGTTCTTAAACGGCATTAAACGGGGTCAGAGAACAATTGTTTCTAATATTAGCAGAAATTGTTCTCTGACCCCGTTTTTTCATTTATCAGCAGTGCGCTGATGACACAGGCCAGGTAATACGTGGGTGTCCGTGACTGCGATCGATGGGCATAA
>JALUUZ010000361.1 GCA_027021095.1 Gammaproteobacteria bacterium | reverse complement strand
GTCGCTGCCGCACTGGTCATCATGATCCAGACCGGGGTCATCCTGACTTTCGGGCCCAAGACGGACAGCCAGGGACCGGGCATCCAAACGGCGCAGACAGCACCAAAAGCCGATCCTGCAGCCGGGGTCAGACTGGCCTCAGGCATGGCCGCAGACCTGAAGCTGCAATTCCAGCCGGATGCCACGGTGCAGCAGGTCAACCGACTGCTCGATTCGATCAATGCCAGGATCGTCAGCGGCCCGGATGCAGACCAGTACTATGAGGTCGACGTCGAGGGTATCGACCGCAACACGCCGGCGGACAAGCTCCGGGCACTGGTGAGCAGGCTGCAAAAAGAAAAGACCATTGTCAAATATGCCCAGGGCAATACGGAGTAGACCGACTTCAGTAAAACCGGGTACCGGCCTGTTGCTGGTACTCGTACTGGGCCACTGCAACCCCGGCTTCAGTGATCATCGTCAGCCCGTTTCACGACAGTATGATGCACGGCCTTATATTCAGTCTGTTTACCCGCAGACCTGTGACCGGCGGGGTGGCACGATCGTCATCCACGGCCGAAACCTGAAATCCCCGGACAGCTATACACTCTCGGCACGTGCCGGACACCGGCGCCTGCGTCTGCAGATCCTGGCATGGAACACAAACCGCATTATCGCTGTCATCCCGCGCCACGCGCCGCTGCCGGCAGGCAGCAGGCTGCTGCTGGGCTTGTCACGCCACGGTGACCGCCGCTGGCTCAGCAATCGCGGGGCCGGACTCACTGTCTGCCGCACGGCGCGGGCCACCGGCGACACACCCTCACCGCCGGCAGGTACCGGCGCCTACGCACCACGGCAGGTACTGGTGCTGACTCCTGGCCGGCGCCAGGCCGAACGGCTGCAACAACGCCTGCGCAGGCACCGGTTCCGCGTGCGCAGCCGCAAGCACTACCCGGCACTCGGCTTGCAGCTCAGCGTACTGACCGTCCCTGCCGGCCTGTCCGTACCTGCTGCGATACAGCAACTACGGCGACGCTATCCAAGTTACACGATCGATGCCAACCACCGTTTCCGGCTGCACACTGCAGGCTCCGACGGCAGACGCACAGACAACCGCCAACGCGCGATCATCGGCTGGGGGCCGGTACAGCCTGGTTGCGGTCGCGGCATCAAACTGGGACTGATGGACACTGGGATCGATGCGACACACCGGCTGTTACGCGGGCGCGCTATCGTCAACCGCAGTTTCCTGCCCGCAAGCGTCGACCCTGCGCCTCAAGGCCATGCTACCGCGATCGCCTCCATCTGGCTCGGGAAACGAAGCGGGCTGACCCCGGCAGCCAGAGTCTATGTCGCCGCGGTGTTCGGCAGACATCGAAACAGGCTGGTCAGCACCAACACCAAGTGGCTGCTCGACGGCCTCGACTGGCTCGTCCGCCAACGGGTGGATGTCATCAATATGAGCTTTGGCGGTCCACGAAACCATGTCCTGGCACAGGCGATCGGCCGCGCCCGCTCCAAAGGGATCATGTTCGTCGCATCGGCCGGCAATGACGGGCCGAATGCACCACCGGCTTATCCTGCCGCCTACCGGGGAGTCATTGCAGTCACTGCCGTCGACAACCGGCTGCGGCTGTACCGCAAGGCCAACCGTGGACGTTACGTGGACTTCTCTGCGCCGGGGGTCAATGTCGCGGTCGCACGGCCGGGCAACCAGACCAGGATCGTTTCCGGCACCTCGTTCGCTGCGCCGTATGTCAGCGTTGCCATCGCACTGCTGAAAAAACGCGATCCCGCCCGCCAGGCACAGCTGCTCCACTACCTTCGCACCACCTCCCGCGATCTGGGTGTGCGCGGCAAGGATCCGTTGTTCGGCTGGGGGCTGCTGCAGATGCACGGCGCCTGCCGTTGATATTCTCAGCCCGCACTTGTCACCACCGTTCGTCGCGAGACGGCGCAAGGGTGCGGCCTGGCTGGCTTTCGCGACCGGGGAGCGTGCAGCCCCGTGACGGTGTGCGAAGCACACCAAAGGATTTACACCAAGAAAATATCACACCCCAA
>JALUUZ010000360.1 GCA_027021095.1 Gammaproteobacteria bacterium | reverse complement strand
CAAGGACCATACGCTGACCGCCGGTGAGATCAGCAATCTTCCAAGGCTGCCCTGGAGTAAAGACGCGGTCCTCTACCTGAACGGTTCCAATACCGGCAACAGCCGGATGTCACCCACCGGCTGGACGGTTGCCTCCGAGTTTGCAAAGACCCAGCAGGTGACTACCGTGGGCTTTCAGGCGCATTCCTCTTTTTCCACCAGCCCGGAACGCTACCATGTGATCAACGACAAGGCCAAGGACGTTTACCTGCTGTCGTTTGCGCGGGGCGGGCACGATCCGGTGGGTATGTCCAAGAGCCAGACGGCGTTGGAACCGGCCAGCCTGATTCGCCCGTTGCTGTGGGACAAGGACGGTAAACAGGTTCCTGCAGGGTCGATACGCGAACACTGGATGATTGCGACCAAGGGTATCGCGCTCGGCGCGCCGACACGCGAACATCGCAACGAGTTTCACCAGGAACAGAAAAGGCGGCAGCAAGAGCAACGAGACCAACAACAGAAGCCACAACAAAAGCCACAACAACAGCAGCAGAAGCAACCGCCGCGGCAGGACAGGCAGCGCGAGGAGATACCCGAGGAGATGCGTTCTCCCACCAAGTACGCAATGGATTACCGTAACCTGAAAGACCGCCACCAGCGCCTGACCAAGGAACAATGGAAGCAGAACGGCTATCATGTCGACGCGAACGCCAGTGGCGTACGTGTCCGGCTGCAGACCCGGGACGGCAGGCGGGCCTACACGACGCTGTATGGCAAGGATGATCTCGGTTTGAGTTCTGCGCAGGAAAAACAGAAAGCAGTCGACACCGCGATGGAAACCAACGCGGACAATGCCCGCCAGATCAAAAGTCAGCAGTCACGGGTGGAGAAGAGCCAGAGTGCGAGCCTGGGTCCCGGATGAGCGGGTGATGTAGTTTAATAATTTCAGTTTAATAATTTCAAGGATTTCATTTCAAGGATTTTTCCATGCATAATTCAATGACACTTACATTCTCTCAAAAACTGCAGAGCGCCAGGGCTATCGCCGGTCTATGGGTGATGATCCTGGTCAGCGTAGCAATGTCGGCTTACAGCCTGTACACCTATGAAAACCATTTTTATCGCCTGAACCTCAGTTTCCTGATCGTACTGGCGGCCTGGCTGCTGACCAGCCTCGTTGCCAACCTGCAGGCACGCCTGTCGAAATGGCTCAAGGTATTGCTGTTGTGCGGCTTGATCCTGGTGTGGATGGCCGGTTTTACCAGGATGCTTTATGTGCTGGCGCAGCTTATTCTGCCCTATGTGCCGATGCGCGGAACCATGCTTTCTGTGACTCCCTATAAGCTGGTATTGCTCAGCGTCTACGGCGCGACCTTTCTCGCGGTGGCGCTGGTCAGCCTGGGCAGGATCGAAGACCTGCTCAGGGCGCTGGGCGCGAGAAAAACCGCCGTGGTGGTACTGGTTGCCATGGTGCTGTCTGGTTGCCTGCTGCTGATTCCGGCGCTGGTGACAGGCTGGTCGCCACATGTAGTGGCCTACAAGATAGCCGTATCGCTGGCCGGAGGGAAATTGTTGATCGCGCTGTCCAGGATTGCCATGGTGCTGGCGCTGCCGGCGCTGATCCTGGGGATCTACTGGTACGCGCGTTCCAGGTCCAGGCAGTGAACAGTGCGGAAGGATCGTGTGTAGAAGGATCGCTACATGACATGATTCGATTTGACGTGGTATTTGTGCGTACAACGCACCCTACCTCTGTATTTGCACCTTTGAGCTGTCAAGAAAGAAGGACAGTATTTTGCGAGCCAGGCGAAGGCTGGGCCTGTCCGTTATACCGTGATGAGATCTATAACGGTATCGAGTTTGGCAAGGCCCGCCCGTTATTCGAATCGTGGCCTGTTCAAATGATCATGCGGTAGCGTGGTGTGTCGGGTTGAGGGGCGATAGCAGGGCTATCGTGCCCGGTTTTCGGGAAGGGAGCCGATGAAAGGATAAGGAGGTTTGTGATGAAAACGGTTTCTTTTTTCCAGGTGTATTTTTTAAAGCTGTTGACGGCAGCGTTGG
>JALUUZ010000359.1 GCA_027021095.1 Gammaproteobacteria bacterium | reverse complement strand
CCGACCGCACGCGCGTAGGTATAGAAAAACCGCTTGATAAAGAAGACCGCCAGCCTGGTCAACAGAATCGTCCTGCGCGGAGACTTGTCCAGGTGCTGCTGTTCATACGGGTCCAGCTGGTGCAGGCGCATTCGCTCACGGGTATCGTACTCGACTTCCCACAGCGTATACAAACCCCAGTTGATGATCATCTGGTGGTCGACCTCGGCACCCTCCTGTTCCAGAAACTGTTTCAGATGATAGTTGCCGTCACCCTCCGTAGTCATCGCCCAGAACTCGCCGATCACCGCGACCTTGGGCTTGGGGACGGAACGATCCACCTGCACCGCCTCGAGCAGCCGGCGGCACTGCTTCAGCGCCTTGCGAACGCTTTTGCCTGCCGACAAGGCGGCAGCGACCAACTGCCGGCAGCGGTCCAACGCGGCATCCGTGCTGCCGGCCTCGACCTCGTAGGGACGGATCCGGTAACCCATCGCGTTGAGCACGTCACCAGCGATAATGCACTTATATAATGTATAATAAAACTTGAAGCCGATCTCCAGGCCCGCCTGCTCCAGCGCCTCGGTCGCGCTCGCCACTTGCGAGAACACCACGACACGGAAACCGTCGAAGCCTGCATCACGCAGCGCTTTACGGTACTCGGTGGTATACATGCCGAACCGGCACGGGCCACAGGCGCCGGCGGTGATAAACAGGTAGTTGTCGACGATCTCCTGCGTCGACAGTCCCTGCCTGTCGCGCAGGTCGACCAGATACTTGACCAGGTTGCCGACGGTGAAATAAGTCGGATTGCATTGTCCACGGTTGCCGAATTCCTTGCCGACCTGCAAGGCGGCATTGTCAGGACAATCCAGCGCCAGGGCCTTGTAACCCAGTGCCTTCAAGGCCGCCTGGATCAACTGGTCATGCAGAATCGTCAGCCCCCCGAACAGCAGCGTGGTATTGGCGCGTTCGGCCGCGGTAAAGCGCTGCGGGTTGGGATCATGCCAGTGACGCGGCGGCTCCAGCCCCAGGCGCTGACGTTCGGCCAGCTCGAATTTCTTGAGTTCATTTTCGACTGTTTCCAGCGCGATACTGTACTGCTCATTGGTTCGTGTTCCGGACATGGGGTTCTCCAGTTTATTCCTGTCACTCGATGAATGTATCCACTGCTCTTGAGCCGATTCGCTCGGCCTACTCCTCGATCGCCTCGGCCACTTCACGCATACGCCGTGCCTGCTGCACTGCCAGCTCGTCACGCACGGCCAACGGGTTCTTGTCGAACGCGACACTGACCGAAGCGACCGCCGGTTTCCTGCCGCTCGACAACTCCTGCACCGATGGTGCAGCCGGCGTGTCGTCGGCGACGTATTTTTCATAGACTTCATCGATCCGGTGCCACACCTCCGGCGACTCGCGGTGCAGCACGTTTTCGAACCTGAGCTGGTACTGCTGCATCAGCTCGCTGCGTTTCGCTTCCATCGCAACTTCGAACTCGGTACGGCGATTGCGCCTGTCCTCGAGCACTTCCTTGTGGATCTCCAGCGCGTAGGCGTAGGTCTTGACACGGATCTTGATCGAACCGCTGGGCTTGTTGGCGTCGATATCGTGCATCGCCATGTAAGGCGTCTTACTGCTTGCAATGATGCTGTCGATCAGGCCATAAGTCGGTGCGTCATGACCGCACTTGAAGCTCGATAAATCCAGTACCGCGACATGCGGGTGCCGCGCGGCAAACTTCGCGGCCCAGACCTTCTGCGCGCTGTTGACGGAATAGTTTTCCGGCCAGACATCCTTCAGGTCGAACACGTCACGAATCCTGCCGCTGCGGATATCGTCTTCGAAAAACCGCTGCAGCCAGGCCGGATCCTTGGGGATCGAACGAATCGACAACACCGGATAACCCAGGGTCTGAAATTCCTCGAGAATCTCGTGATTCAAGCCGGGGTCATTGTGGTAAGGCCTGCCCAGCATCAACAAAACGATATCATTGTTCTGCTCCGCCTTGGTCAGCAGCTCCAGGCCGCGCCGCTCCAGCTCCTCGTCACAATAACGCATCGCC
>JALUUZ010000358.1 GCA_027021095.1 Gammaproteobacteria bacterium | reverse complement strand
CCGGCAGACCCGAACAAATCGATACTGATCAATGAAACAGGCTGAATACCAACATGCGCTGCCCACCGGCACCCGGCTGGACACCTATGAAATCGAATCGGTCATCGGTTCCGGCGGCTTTGGCATCACCTACAAGGCCCGTGACACCCAGCTCAACCACCTGGTCGCGATCAAAGAATACCTGCCGGTACAATTGGCGTGGCGGACAGACTCGACCCAGGTGGTGCCCAAATCCGAGGCCGATACCGAAAGCTATGCATACGGACTGCAGCAGTTCATCGAGGAAGGCAGAGCACTGGCCCTGTTCAAACACCCGAATATCGTACGTGTGGTCCGTTACTTCCAGGCAAACGGTACCGCCTACCTGGTCATGGAATACGAACAGGGTATGTCGTTCAAAGACTACCTGCGCGAGAACCCGAAGCCGGACGAACACTACCTGCTGAGCCTGCTGTTGGCGCTCCTCGACGGTCTGCAGGCGATTCATGCCCAAAAATACCTGCACCGTGATATCAAACCGGGCAACATCTATATCCGCGAGCAGGGTGACCCGGTACTGCTTGATTTCGGTTCGGCACGACAGGCACTGACCCAGCAAAGCCAGTCTTTTACCCGTATAGTCACCGCAGGCTATGCACCGTTCGAACAGTACCCGGGCAATATCAAGCAGACCCCGGCAACCGATCTTTACGCGCTTGGCGCCACACTGTATCGCGCGGTCACCGGCAAGGTGCCGGTCAACGCGCTGCAGCGCTTCAATGATCTGCAGATCGACAACCGGGACCCACTGGTTCCGGCAGTCGAGGCCGGTGCCTCGATGTACAGCAAAGCCTTCCTGAAACTGATCGACTGGATGATCCAGGTCTATCCACAGCACCGGCCGCAAAGTACCGCGCAGATCACCGCGCTGTTGTCAGTCGAACAGGGCGAGCAGCCGAGCACCAGGATCAATCCCGACTTCGACTACCAGCCGCAGCGCACCGGCCGCGGAAAACGCAGCGTGTCGACCGGCCTCATACTGGCGGCGGCAGGCGCCCTCTTTGCGGTCATTGCCGCAAGTCTGTACCTGGTCTACGAATACCAGCCACCAGGAAAAAAGCAGGACACCACAACGACCACCACCGGGCGCCAACCGTCACAGGCAGAGACCCGCTCACCCCAAAGGGACAGACAGGCTTTCAAGCCAATGGAGGTCATCAAGGGTCCGACACAGTTCGTTTTCAATACCCGGCCCCGTGGCGCGAAGGTCTACCTGAACAAGCAATACAAGGGCACCACCCCACTGATCACCGGACCGATCAATGCCGGCACCTATATCGTCAAGCTCGAAAAACAGGGTTACAAACCCTACTCCTCCGCCATCCTGTTGATGGAAGGCTTCACCTACAAAATCAACCGCAAGCTCAGGCCGGACAATCTCTATAAACTGGTGATCAAGCCCACACCGGCCGGATCACGTATCGAGTTTCTGCAACCAAAGCTGCGCTACCGTGACGATCTCTATGTCAAGCCAGGCAAATACCGGGTCCGGCTCTCGGCGCCAAATCATCGAAGCAGAACCCTCGATCTCGCGATCAGCTATACTGACCGGACGTTCAACATCGTGCTGAAACATCAACAGCTGATCAAGACCGTGCCGTTCAAAAGCTTTATCCGCAGGCTTGCAGTCTCGGACGCGACCCGGAGCCTGTTGGTGGACTCTGCCAGTGAGGGCATTTTTCTGCTCGATCTGAACACCGGCAAGATCCGCAGGAAATTTCCACGCAGCTTTCATAATACGCTGTCGGTTTCACATGATGGACAGCTTGCATTGCTGAACGAATTCGCAGCTTCTTATGTCATCGACCTGCGTACTGGCACCAGGCTCAATACGATCAAAAGCAAATGCCGTGACCGCTTCGCCTGGTCGCCCGTCGCCCGGCAGTTCGCCTGCAGCTACGGCAACACCGTCGAGGTTCGGGATGCCATCAGCGGCGCAAGGCTGAAATCCTTCACATTGCCGGATTCCATCGAGCTGTTCGCCTACGCGCCGGACGGGAACCGGGCGCTGATGCTCAGCAGTTCGGACCAGAAGAACCTGAAAGTCATCTCGATGGACAACGGCAAAACCATGCAGACGCTGCAAGGGTTTGACTGGGAATTCCTTGCTGCCGTCTTCACACCAGACGGCAAAAAAATCTTTACCGCAACCGACGACAAAAAACTGCGGCTGTGGGACCTGCAGACCGCAAAACCGGTCCTGACGATCAATACCGACAGCAATATCGTCACCAACCAGGTCGCAGTTTCTGCAGACGGCAAACGTGCGCTCTCAGTAGGCGTCGACCACACCGTGCTGTACTGGGACCTGAAAACCGGAAAGAAACTGGCACAATTCAGCGGCCACACCGACCTGGTCAACAGCATCGCGTTTTTCGATCATGACCGCAAAATCCTGTCTGCCGGCCATGACAAGACAGTCCGCTTCTGGGTGCTGCCGTTGACACAGACTGCCACACACCGATAGCAGGCCAGGTGGTACTGGCCCGCCTTTCTCACCACCCTTGCTCCGTCTCGCTACGAACGCTGGTGAAAAAGGCCGGCTGAACTTTTACCGGGCTTTTTGCCGGACTTTTGAACGAATTTTGGTTATGATAGGGTACCGGCTGAAAAAAGACGCTATTTTCAGCCGTACTATAATAAAATTCAGGACAGCATTCAGGCGCAGGAAATCAAACAGTGAGCGGGTCAGAATATAAACATGCACTGCCAATTGGGACTAAACTCGACTGCTACCAGATAGAACAGGTGATCGGGTCCGGCGGATTTGGGATCACCTATAAGGCGCTCGACACCAGCCTGATGTGCCATGTGGCAATCAAGGAATACCTTCCAGCCTCACTGGCCTGGCGGGTCGATTCCTCCGTCGTGGTACCGCGTTCGAACGCCGATGCCGAGAACTACATGTATGGCCTGAAGCAGTTTATCCGCGAAGGCCAGACACTGGCGCGCTTCAAACACAAAAATATCGTACGGGTACTGCGCTACTTCAAGGCCAACAGCACCGCCTACCTGGTCATGGAATACGAACAGGGTGAGTCCCTGAAGACCTACCTGGTCGAAAACCCGACCCCGGACGAAGGTTTCCTGCTGGCGCTGCTCGATTCTGTACTGGATGGCTTGAAGATCATTCACGCCGAAAATTACCTGCACCGGGACATCAAGCCCAGTAATATCTATCTGCGCGAAAACGGGGAACCGGTGCTGATCGATTTCGGCTCGGCGCGTATGGCCCTGGATGAGCAAAGCCAGTCGATCACGCATATCGTCACTGAAGGCTACGCACCCTATGAACAATACCCGGGCAACATGGAACTGACACCGGCGACTGACTTATATGCTTTGGGAGCAACACTGTATTACGCGATATCCAAAAAATCCCCGGTCAATGCCCTGGCGCGGTTTGGCGCGATTCAGAGTAACAAGCCCGATCCCCTGGTGCCGGCGGTCGCGCTTGGCGCTGAACTTTACAGCCATGCCTTTCTGAAGCTGATCGACTGGTTGATGGCTGTGCACCCGGAACAACGTCCGGCCTCGGTCGACGTGGTAAAACGCCTGTTCCAGGCCGACGAGGAGACAAGCACACTGTCCAGGACCGTGACCCGGACACAGCAAACACCAGCCCCGCCAGCCGCAAAACCAGCACCGACAGCTGCTGCAAAACCGAAACCGGCAGCCCCACAACCCCGGCACAGCGCACCACCGGCTCCAACCGCCCCGGAAAAAAAACCAGCACCGCGACAAACGAAACAACCCCCCGCGGCGAAGGTACCGCAGCGCGACAAGGCAAAAAGAGCCACGCCGGTAAAATCCGACGCGGTAAAACCCGCCCCGATGGCTGCAAACGCCAAGCCGGCAAGCGGCAGCCCCCGGCAGGCACTGTCACTGTTTCAGAATCCAGTAGTCAAAGTTGCAGCCTTGTTCGGTGGCGGCGCGCTGGCGGCGGCAGTGGTCCTGGCTGCACTGTATTTTATTCAACCGGATCACGACGGCTCCGGGCCTGCCACCGAGGGACCGGTAAGCAGACCCGGTGTCAAGCTGGTCAAGGGCAACACAGAATTCAGCATCCTCAGCGAACCTGCAGGTGCGGAAGTCGGGATCAGCCTGCATCCGTACAACGAACCGTTTGCGCGTGGAAAGACCCCTTACCGGTCGGGCCCGCTTGCACCGGGAACCTATTACCTGCTGTTCAACAAACCCGGTTACCGGAAAGACTATGTGCGCAAACTTGAACTGAAAAAAGGCTATACGACGCGGCTGGTGCAGAAACTGATACCGAGAAGCCGCTATCGTGTAGTGATCGACGGTGCGCCGGCAAACAGAAAGGTCGAGCTGCTCGATCAGAAAGCAGTCTACACCGGGGCTTTCTACGTCTCGCCGGGCAAACACCGTATCCGTGTCAGCGCCAAGAACCACCTGCCTAAAACCGTCGAACTGAATGTCTCGCGTGACAACCACCGGCACCAGGTCATCCTGACACATAAAAGCCTGGTCAAGACCCTTGTCTTCAAACAACCTATCGAAAGGCTTGCAGTCGCACCACAGGCGGGGATGGCAATGCTTGCAACCGGTAAAAACCGGGCCACGCTGATCAACCTGGAAACCGGCAGCCCGGTGCAGAAGTTCACCAGCATCAACGAAAACAATGTCAGCCTGTCATTGACCGGTGAACTGGCGATTCTGCATCAAAGCGCCGGCTCCTATACGCTGGACCTGCAGTCCACTTCCAGGGTCAACACATTCAATACCTCGTGCAACAGCAATTTTATCTGGTCGCCGACACAAGACCAGTTCGCCTGCGTCTCCGGCAGGACCCTGGAACTGTGGAGTCCACTTACCGGCCGGCGTGTACAGCGGATCACATTGAACTCACGGGTCAACAAGCTGCGCTATGCACCGAGTGGCGAACAGGTACTGTACGTAGGCTATGAAGATCACTTTGTGCATGTGGTCGACCTGCGCAGCGGCGAAGAGGTTGCCGTACTGGAAGATCCGCGCAATCTTATTCTCGATGCGGTTTTCTTCCCGGACAACCGCAGGATCCTGTCGGTCAACGCGGCCGGAGTACTGCAGATCTGGAGAATCGAAACCGAACAGCTCATCAAAGAAATTCCCACTGGTGGCGGCTATACCAATAATCACCTTGCGATCAGCACCGACGGCTCCAAAGCCCTGTCGCTGTCACGTAACCATGCGGTACTGTTGTGGAACCTGCGTAACGGGCGGCTGATCGCTGAATTCAGTGGCCATACCGATGCTGTCACCGCTCTCAGCTTTTTCGATCGCGATAAAAAAATCATTTCCGCCGGACATGACAAAACCGTCAGAATCTGGAGAATCCCGCAGACGATCCTGACCAGTGCCAAATAAACCGTGGTGTCTCCCGGTGTGTGCTGCGACGACGCCTAGCCCACATTTCTCACCACCGTTCGTCGCAAGACGGAGCAAGGGTGTGACATGGAAGAATCATGTGCAAAAGGATGACCGCGTGATACGATACGATTTGTCGTGCTGTTGGTATATGCAATGCACCCCGCCCCGTGGTGATGGTGTGCGAAGCACACCAAAGGATTTACGATTAAAAAATGTCATGCTCCAAAGTAGGGTGCGTTGTACGCACCACACGTCATACGCGCCATTACACCGTCGCAGTAGAAGGGTGGTGAGAAATGCGGGCTAGGAGACCTGCAGCATGCGGTCGAGTGCCAGCCGGGCCTGCCGGGCGTCTTTCGGCGGTACCTTGATCTGGTTGACCAGGTTGCCTTCCAGCAGATTTTCCAACACCCACAACAAGTGCTGCGGATCGATCCGGAACATGGTCGAACACATACAGACCGTCGGCGACATAAAATGCACCGACTTGCCTTCGACACTGAACTGCTTGCGCAGGCGATTGACCAGGTTGAGCTCTGTTCCGACCAGCCAGCGGCTGCCCGGCTCGGCTTCGGCAATCGTCTTGATGATATACTCGGTCGAACCGACATAATCAGATTTTTGACACACCTCGAAACTGGCTTCCGGGTGAGAAATGACCTTGGCCTGCGGATACCGGCGCAGAAAATCGTCGATCTGCTGCGGCGCGAACATCTGGTGCACGGAACAATAGCCCTTCCATAGAATCACCTTGGCCTTGTCGAGCTGCTCCGCACTGAGCCCACCCATCGGCAACTCGTAGTCCCAGACCACCAGCCGGTCGAGATCGATCCCCATGCGGTAAGCGGTATTGCGTCCAAGATGCTGGTCTGGGAAGAACAGCACTTTGTCCCGCTGCCTGAAACTCCATTCCAGCACTTGGCGTGCGTTGGTCGAAGTACAGACGATACCACCATGACGGCCACAAAAGGCTTTCAGGTCAGCAGCCGAATTGATATAGGTTACCGGGGTCACCGTCTGTTCCGGATCGAGCACCGTTGCCAACTCGCGCCACGCGCGTTCCACCCTGGCCAGGCTGGCCATGTCAGCCATCGAACAGCCGGCACCCAGGTCGGGCAGAATCGCGACCTGCTCAGGACGTGACAGGATATCCGCCACCTCGGCCATAAAATGGACGCCACAGAACACGATGTATTCTGCGGCCGAGGCGGCAGCCTTGCGTGACAGTTTCAGTGAATCACCAGAGAAATCAGCGTGTTGAAAGACCTCGTCACGCTGGTAGTGATGCCCGAGGATCACCAGCTGCTCGCCGAGCGCGGCTTTCGCCTCGGCAATGCGCTGTGCACACTCGTCGTCATCGAGTGCGCTGAATTCCTGGATTGCAATTTCTGTTGCGATCATGTCATCACCATCCACTACGCCGGGCGCCACTTTCTAGCGTCAAGCAACACATTATTGCTCTGCCTGATAAAATACTAATCGTCTGCATTGACAGACTCCATATCCTTTTTGGGAGGGACGAAATCCAGTATGCCTTGCTTGTTGGTGTAAGAGCTCACCTTGTCGGCCGCCTGCCGCCGCGGTAACCACAGACAGTCTTCGTGCTCGGCAGGATTGAGCTTCACGGCGATCACTTGGGGCAGGCACAGGCTGAATACATGCTCGACATTGAATTCCGCATCCGGGGCATAACGCGATTTCCATTCCGGCAGTATCGCAAAGCGGTTACAGGTCCGATGGTCGACCAGGCGGTATTCACCGTTGAGCATGATCCCTGTTTCCTCGAACAATTCACGTGCCGCAGCGGCCGCAGGCCGTTCGTCCCAGTGCAGGCTGCCGGTCACCGACTGCCAGTAGTCCGGCGGACTCCGCCGGCGCATGACCAGCACCCTGCTGTCTGCGGTATAGACCAGCACCAGCACCGATTCCGGGCGCTTGCAGCGTGTCAGCCGCTTGTGATCTCCGGTTTCTTTCGTAGCGCTATCCCCAGCTCTTTCAACTGTGCGTCACTGACGGCAGACGGTGCCTCGGTCAACAGGCAGGCCGCTGTCTGCGTCTTCGGAAAGGTCATGACATCACGAATCGAATGCGCACCGGTCATCAGCATCACCAGGCGGTCGATGCCGAACGCGATCCCACCATGCGGCGGGCAGCCATACTGCAACGCGGTTAGCAGAAAACCAAACTTCTGTTCTGCTTCCTCGTCTGAAATCCCCAAGTGCCTGAGCACGGTCTTCTGCACTTCCTGCCGGTAGATCCGCATCGAGCCACCCCCGAGTTCGACACCATTCAATACCATGTCGTAGGCACGCGAGTTACAGCGTGCGGGGTCGTCCTGCAGCAGTGACAGGTGCTCTTCTTTCGGCGAGGTAAACGGATGATGCAGTGAAGTCCAGCGCTTCTCCTTGTCGTCCCATTCGAACATCGGGAAATCGACCACCCACAACGGTTTCCAGTCGCCTTCGAGCAGGCCCAGGTCGGCGGACAGCCTGGCGCGCAAGGCACCCATCGCCTCGTTGACCACCGACGCCCTGTCGGCCCCAAAGAAAATCAGGTCACCGTCGTCCGCCGCGGTACGTGCCAGCAGTTCAGTCAGCACCTCATCGGGCAAGAACTTTTCGATCGGCGACTGCAGTCCTGCACGCCCTTTGTCTTTATCGACCACCTTGATATAGGCCAGTCCCCTGGCACCGTAGATCGCGACAAACTTGGTATAGTCGTCGATCTGTTTACGGCTGAGGCTGCTGCCACCGGGCGCACGCAGCGCAACCACACGCCCTTTCGGATCATTGGCCGGACCGGCAAACACCTTGAACTCGACGGCCTGCATCAAGTCTGCGACATCGACCAGTTCCAGCGGTGCACGCAGGTCCGGCTTGTCTGATCCAAAACGCCGGATTGCCTCGGCATGAGTCATCCGCGGAAACGGGTCCGGCAGCTCGACATCCAGAATCGTCTTGAACAAGTCCCGGATCAGGCGTTCGTTCAATTGCATGATCTGGTCTTCGTCCATAAACGACGTCTCGATGTCCAGTTGTGTAAATTCGGGCTGGCGGTCGGCACGCAGGTCCTCGTCACGAAAGCAGCGCACCACCTGGTAATACCTGTCGAATCCAGACATCATCAGCAATTGCTTGAACAGCTGCGGCGACTGCGGCAGCGCAAAGAACGCGCCGCTGTGGGTGCGGCTTGGCACCAGGTAATCGCGCGCCCCTTCCGGGGTCGCCTTGGTCAGCATCGGGGTTTCCATCTCCAGGAACCCCTCGCGGTCGAGAAAATCCCGGATCCGGCGAATGATCTTTGAGCGGGCCATGAGCCGTTCACGCATCTCTTTGCGGCGCAAATCGATATAGCGGTATTTCAGCCGCAGCTCCTCGGAGATCTCCCTGTCGTCGATCTGAAACGGCGGGGTCTCTGCAGCACTGAAGATTTCCAGCTGGTCGGCAGTAATCTCGATCTTACCGGAGGCCAGTTTCGGGTTTTCGCTGCCTTCCGGTCTTGGAACGACCGTACCGCGCACACGAATCACGTATTCGGGCCGGAGCCTGTTCGCCTGCTCGTGCAAGGCCTGCCGTTCGGTATTGAACACCACCTGCACCACCCCTTCGCGATCACGCAGGTCGATAAAAATCGCGTTTGGATGCTCACGCCGATGGTAGACCCACCCACAGACCTCGACCTGTTGACCAGCGTGGGTTTCGTTGATATGGCCGCAATAGTGTGTTCTCATCGCCCTGTAAATCGAATGTTTTTCAGATGGAAACTGCGCATATTAAGGGCTGGAAGCGGCAAACGCAATAATTATTTGGCTTTGCCGGCGCCATCAGCGGCAGGTTTGGCTGCCGATTCAGTGGTTTTCTTGTCACTGGATTTGTCGCCTGCCTGTTCCTTTTTCTTACCGCTGTGCTTGAAGTCGGTTTCATACCAGCCCTGGCCCTTGAGCCGGAACCCGGCGGCAGAGACAAGTT
>JALUUZ010000357.1 GCA_027021095.1 Gammaproteobacteria bacterium | reverse complement strand
CAACACCGTGCCGGTCATCTGCCTGACTCCCCTGTCAGCCGCTTGTACAGCGAGGAGTTGAACAGGCCTTGCGGATCGTATTCCTGCTTGATACTTCGCCATTGGCCGAAGTCCGGGTACATCTTTGCAAAGGTAGCACTGTCCAGGCGTGCGTCCTTTGCCAGGTAGACACGTCCCTGGTGCTGTACGACGATTTCATCGAGCCGTTCCAGCGTTGCAAACACTGCCTTGGTCCGCAGTGGAATATCCAGTGCCAGCGTGTAGCCGGGCATTGGAAAAGACAGGAGCCCGGATTTGTGGCTGCCAAAGCGTTTCAATACACCCAGGTAAACCGGTACTTTCGCATTCTGCAGCGTCTCCAGCATGGACCTGATTGCCTCGGCAGCCTGTGCCTCGGCGACCACGCATTGGTATTGAATAAATCCTTTTTTGCCATAGAGCCTGTTCCAGTTGTTGAACCTGTCCAGCGGAAAAAAATACTTTTGTGCAGGCTGGACTTCAGGCGTGGTCCGGGCGGCGTGTTTCTTGTAATAGCGCTGGTTGAACTGGCGCGCAGTCGCGGTATGCAAACACAGCGACAACGGGCCGGTCAGTGGCAAAGGCCTGCTGCGATGGTGCCAGGCCAGCGGTTGTCGACCGTCACGGCCGATCTCGTCGGGTTCGGCGTGGCGCCCGGCGGTGTAGATGCCGCGGCCCAGCTGTGTGCCGTGACCCAGGCAGTCCAGCCAGGCGACGCTGTAGGGGTCCTGCTCCTTGCGCCGGCTGAAAATGTCGAGCAGTGCATCGAGATTTTCGGCCGCAAAATTCTGTGTCAGCATGTAGCTGCTGTTGATCGGCAGCAGGCGGAGTTTCGCCGATTTGATCAACCCGGTCAGTCCCATGCCACCTGTCGTCGCGTGGAAAAGCGGCGCATGCTGCTCACGGGAGATCTCCAGCGTTTCGCCGCTGGCGACGATCAGTTCGAGGCTTACGACTGACTGCGCGAAGTTACCGTACTGATGCTGGTTTTTGCCGTGTACATCGGCGGCGATGCAACCGCCGACCGAAACGCCGGCAGTGCCGGGTACGACTGGCAGAAACCAGCCCTTGGGCACGAGGAAGTCCAGCAGTGCTGCGAGGGTCACCCCGGCTTCGACGGTGACTGTACCCTGCTGTGGATCGAAAGCGGCAAAGCGGTTGATACGTTCGGTCAGTATCACGTTACCGCCGGCGTTCAGTGCAGCATCACCATAACTCTTGCCCTGGCCGCGGGGAATCGACTCCGGTTTCAGTGGACCGAGTTCGTTGAGCTTTTCCGGCCGGTAACAGAGACACGCCTGCACCGGGTACCTGCCCCAACCGCAAAGTTGCTGCTGCTTTAATCGCAATGATCTATTTTCCGTATTTTTGGTAAAAGTAGCAGCCATTATACGGCAGGAAGGACGGAATTGGGTAATATTCACGGCGGATTTTCGCCAGGATTTCCCGGTGGTAGACGTTGTATTTGAATCCTTGTCCGAGCAGTAGGTGGAATTCCGCCTGTTGCTGTTTGATCGTCAACAGTTCTGCGGTGGCAAAGAACCTGACGAATCCAGCCAGGCGCCGTTTCGATTTCGACAGCACCAGTATGTTTTTGCCGTCAAGCTTGCGGTAGTCGGTGTTGAGGTCATCCTGGCGTCCATGGTAGGACCCCTTGCCGAACACCAGTACCGGTCGTTTACGGTAGAATGCCATGACGGCCGACGGACTGTAGCTGTCCGTGGCGAATACATAGTCTTGTTGATAAGGCGCCAGCTGTTTGAGTATGCTTTTTTGCTTATAACCGAATACAAGGCTTCTATAGATACGCGCTTTACTCCACAGCTCCAACGGTGTCAGGATAAACCCGGCGAACACGATGCCGTGCAGCACCGAGAACAGCACTGCCAGTTGCAGGCAGCGCTTTAACTGTCCGACAGTCAGCACGGCGTACGACGCGATCAGCAGAAATGGAACGAAGGCAAACAGCCAGTGCAGGCCGACTGTTTTTTTCAAGGCGACCAGTGCAAACAACGACAGCGGAACGAGCCCAAGGTACAGCCAGTATACGCCTGCCAGGCCTGTCTGCGCGATCCGGTCGCGCTGCCGGTACAGGTAATAGAACAGCAGCGGTGTGTATAGGTAGAGCAGTGTCACCAGGTAGAGCAGCAGGTTGCCGAGGCCGATCCCGGTCTGCTTGTTGCGGTTCAGCAGGTTGAACAGGATATTGGTCCAGCAGTGATTGTAGTTCCAGTAGAGGTTGAGCAGCGTCAACGGCAGCGCGCAGAGCAGCAGCAACAGAAATTTTTTCCAGTGTCGACGCGCCGGCGGGTGGAACAGAAAGAACGTGAAATAGGCAACGCCAAGCGCCGCGACGAGATACTTGGACAACACCCCGGCACCGAGCAACACCCCGGCGAGGAGGTAGTAGGACAGCCGGTCCTGCTGTAGCGCCTTGTACAGCGACAGCGCCGACAAGAAGCTGAACAGGATGAGTGGCGTGTCGGTGGTGATAAAGACATTGTACAGGCTGACAGGCAGCAGCAGAAACAGCAATGCGGTCAGCCGGGCCTTGGCGGTGTGTTCCTGGTGCGCAGGGTGGTCCGCGGCCGGTTTCAGTAACTGGTAGATCAACAATGCAATCAACAGGTTGGTCAGGATCGCCGGCAGACGTACACTGAGTTCGTTCTGGCCCAGCCATTGAAGTGAGAGGAGCAGCCAGGCGACCATCGGTGGGTGGTCGTAATAGCCGTAATCGGGATGGTTGGCCCAGACCACGAAATAGGCCTCGTCGCCGGTAATTGGAACCAGGCCGGCAAACAGCATCTTGCCAAGCAGGACCAGGCCGAAAATAAGATAAAAACGGTTTTGTTGGGTCATTGTTGTTGTAATTTTACACAGATGCGCTTTAATAAATAAGGACTTTGCAGGTTTCCAGACTTTTGTGGTGAAAACCAGGCTGACATCAGCATGCTGTTACCAGAATATCAAAATCATTTTAGAATGCCATCGGTTTTAGTACTGCTGGCATGGGCGTGCCTGTCTTCAGCAGTGTTGCAGGCAGGCAGTCCCGGATCGGACAAGCAGGTGCAGGCCCTGATCGATGCAGGCAAAGCACCAGTCGGGGTGGTGTTCGAGGTAGCCGCCGAACATGGTGGTCTGCAATGGGCGCTGCCGAAAATAAAGGGGTATGTCGGCGCATTGCGTGCCAGGTACCCGCAGATGAAGTTCGCCGTGGTCAGTCACGGCGATGAACTGTTTGCGTTGCAGAAGAAATACCGCAGACGTGAAGTCAAAACGCACCAGATGGCGAAAAATCTTTTTCGTGACGAGCAGGTACCCATCCATATCTGTCAGACCTATGCCGGCTGGAGCGGCGTGCAACCCGAGGATTTTCCGGACTACGTCAGTGTTTCCACCCAGGGGCCGCAGGAAATCAAAAATTACCAGGAGTTCGGTTACCAGCTGATCAGGGTGACACGTTGAGCGGATACACTAAGCCGCGGTCCTGGCCTGCAGGATCTTTTCGATTTCGGTATCAGTCAACACGATCGGGTTGGTCTTCATGCTGCTGCCACGGCTGTGGCGGATGATCGCCGGCCAGTCCGTTGGACTGACCCCGTAGTTTTCCAGCAGCGGCAGTTCGAGTTTCGCGGTCCAGCTGTAAAGTGTCTTGACCAGCCGTTTCAAGGCTTCGGTCTGGATCAGGTCCGGGTCGTCGGCCAGCAGGCGGCCTACCTGTGCGTATTTTTCGAGCGCCGGGTTGTTGCGTTCACGTTCTTGCATGGCCTTGATATTGGTCTCGGTGGCGACCGCGACCAGTGTCCCGCAGACCACGCCGTGAGGAATCGGGAAGAATGCTCCCAGTGGTGACGCAAGGCCATGTACCGAACCAAGACCGGTCTGTGCCAGCGTGATACCCGACAGCATCGACGCATAGGCCATGCGGTAACGTGCCGCCGCCTGGTCACCGGTTCCGGCATACCAGTCCAGCAGGCTGTCGCGGACGGCACGAATGCCGTCGAGTGCCAGCGTGTCGGTCAGCTGGTTGCTGCGCAGGGAAGTGAAGGATTCGAGCAGCTGGGTAAAGGCATCCATACCGTTGGCGGCGATCAGTGCCGGCGGGCAGGTCTGCAGCAGGTCCGGGTCGACGATCGCAATATCGGCAACCAGTTGTGCGTCACGGAACGATTTTTTGAAACCGTTTGGACCGGTTTTGCTCAATACCGCGTTCTTGGTCGCTTCACTGCCGGTACCGGCGGTCGTCGGCACGGCGATAAACGGCAGTGGGGGTCCCTGGTAGGGCAGTTCGGGACCGACACCTTCAAGATGCTGCATGACTGAATTGCCATGTGGCAACAGCCCGGCGATCGCCTTGGCAGCATCGAGTACACTGCCCCCGCCGATACCGACCACCAGTTCGATCCGCTGTGGATGGAACCGGTTGACTGTCGTGTCGACCAGCTCAGGCGAAGGCTCGGCAGTGACCTTGATCCGCTCGATCGTCATTTCCTGGCTGAGCATGGCTTCGTGCAACGCCGGCCAGCAGGGTGACTGTTCGAGTGAGTGGCCGCCGGTTACCAGTAAAACCCTGCTGCCGAAGGCGGCCGCGAGCTGCGGCAGCTTGTTGAGGCTCGCAGGCCCGAATTCGATCTGCGGCAGCCGGGCGATACTGAACAGTCTACTTCGTTGCGGCATGGTCAGGGCTTGAGGCCTTTATAAACGACGCCCTGGCGTGGTTCGGCCATCCAGTCGGCGACTGTGTCGCGCCATTGTTGATAATGGGCTGTCTGTTTGTGTTTGGCCGCTTCTTCGGCACAGGTGTAAGCCTCGTAAAGGATGAATTTACACGGGTCCTGGTCAGACTGCAGCAGGTCGAAGCGCAGGTTGCCGGGTTCTTTGACCGACTCGGTATGGTTGCGTTCGGAGGCGGCGATAAAATCGTTGACATTGTCTGGTTTGACGGTGATGTGCACAACGGTTACATACATTGTCTATCCTTGTCGTCTGCGGGTTGTGAGTCCGGCTGAGTGTAGCAAAAAAAAGATTGGTGTAAAACCACTGGTGGCCGTTTCCATGCGGCCACGGTGGGGCAGGTTATGATTTTTCGGCGCAGGGGCGTCGACGGCCGAATTTCAGCAGGCTGACGCCCAGGCCGGTCAGGGTCAACAAGGTGCCAAGGAGTATGTGCCGTGTCAGCGGTTCATGGTTCAACGCCGCCCCGACCAGCAGACCGGTAATGGGTGTGATCAGCGTGATCAGTGCCAGCCTGCTGGCCCCGGTTTTGTTCAGTGCATGAAAATACAAAAGAAATCCCAGTCCTGAGCCGATGATCCCGAGGTAGAGGATGGACAGCGTGGTACGAGTCGGCAGGCTGACCGGCAGCGGCATACCCAGCAGCACCCAGGCCAGCACCAAAAGCACCGATGACAGCGCAAGTCCGCCGGTGGTGACGGTCAATGCTGACAACCGCTCGCTGTATTTGCGTGTCAGTACCGCACTGGTCGAATGCAGCAGGACACTGAGCAGCAGCAGAGACAGGCCCTTATGCCAGTGCGGGTAGCCATGCAGATCTGAGTGGAAGATCACCAGCAATCCGGTCAGGCTGAGCAGTATGCCGGACAGGTATTTCAACGTCAGTGATTTTTCCGCCAGCAGCAGATGTGCGAGCACCGCGGTAAACAGCGGGGTCAGGCCGAACAATACCGCGATCAGGCCGGACGGGATGTATTCGGCGCCCCAGTAGACACAGGACATGGCGCCGGCAATCCCGAGTCCGGCACTGGCATAGGCCAGCAGGCTCTGACGCGTCCACACCAGCTTTTGACGCATGCTGAACAGCACCGCCAGGCAGATCGCAGAACCGATCAGCATACGCAGTATGATGCTCAACAGCGGCCCAGGACCCTGGTTGCTCCACTGGATCGCGAGCGGGGTCGTCGACCAGATCAGTATCAAGACTAAATAGGTGTAGAATAGTTGCATCAGTGATTACTCGAAAAAAATAACAGGGCCATGCTCCGTAGTGCTTGTGCTACAGATCAGAAAAAAGTGGAAACCGGAGTTTAATGGAGCGTTCTGAAATGTAGCCCGGGCGTTCGCAGCGGAATCAGGCCCGCCACAGGCAGCTGAAGGTGGTGCAGGCGCACACAGCGACGTGACCAGGCGGTCCGGCGTTTGCAAAGCATTGGCGTGTGTGCTGTAGACATGGACCGAGTATCTCCCGGAACAACAGGGCTTGTCAAGTGCAGAAGGATCGCCACGCGACACCATTTGATTTGCCTTGGTGTTTGGTGCGTACAACGCACCACACCCCGTACACACCCCATCCCTAAGGCTTGAAATTACGAAGGTAATGCGCCAGTGCGCGGGTATGGCGGGGTTCCGGCTGACCGGCATAGCGGATCAGGATATACAGCTCGGTAATACGTTCGATGGTGTCGGCCAGCTGCCTGCGCTGCGGTATGATGCGTGCTGCGTAACTGCGCGGTCCCTCCCATTGGTGTTTTGGCAAGTTGGCAGCCGCCATCTTGCGGCAGAATGCCTGGTATAGCTGCAGCCCCTTGTCCCTGTGCATGAGGCGGTTCTTGTAGCCATAGTACAGCAGCAGCAAGCCGATCAACAGCGCCACCAGCAGTGCCAGGGCCAGTGCTTTCAGCAGCCAGCCACTGCCGGAAAAGCCGAGTGTCGCCAGCAGCCGAGTCTGCGACTGGTTGTTATAACCAAGTATCCACTGGTTCCAGGAGTTGTTGACGCTGTCCCAGTAGAGTGCAAGGCGTGACAGGTAATTGTCTTTGTCGTACAGGCTGCGGTGCCAGGCTGGATCGCGGTCGAGGCCGGCATCGATGCCATACTCGATACGCTCGGGGGCGATCGCACCGGTCGGATCGACCCGTTGCCAACCCCGGCCGTCGATCCAGACCTCGGCCCAGGCATGTGCTTCTGACTGGCGTACGATATAGTAGTCACCGAGCTTGTTGTAGATGCCACCCTGGTAGCCGGTCACGACACGGGCAGGAACGCCGGCCATGCGCATCAGCACGACGAAGGCACTGGCGTAGTGTTCGCAGAAGCCACGCCGGGTGTTGAACAGGAAATCGTCGACCGAGTCTTTGCCAAGCGCAGGGGGCTTCAACGTATAGACGAATTCATTGCGGCGGAAATACGACAGGATATCCTGTACCATTTTTTCGTTGCCTACGGCAGCCGTGGAGAATTTTTCCGCCAGCCGCCTGGTCCTGGGGTTGAATCCCGGCGGCAGCTTCAGGTAGTGTCTGCGCAGTGGTTTTGCGAGCGTGGCGCTGCGTGACCACAGCGCGGAGCTGACGGTATAGCGGGTACGTTGCTTGATCCGCTGCCGCGAATACAGGACGTGTTCACGCGACAGGTAGGCGGTGTCCGGCCAGGAAACCGGGACATCCAGTGCCGGCAGCAGTTTCTGATGAGTCGGTTCCAGTGTGATCGAATAGCTGGCGATCGAATCCCGCGCACGCTCGTAGCGTGCAGGCTGCTTCAGTGCTTTGCTGACTGACCAGGCGCGGCCGTCGAAAACGCTCAGTACCGGGCCGCGCCAGTACATCTTCTTTACCGGTGGCGCGGTATCGATAAACTTGACCCGAAACGCAGTTTTCCCGGAACGGATCAACTGGCTGATGTCACCTGGCGCCATGTTTTCACTCAGGCCTGTCACCGCAGTGGTTTGTTGTTTTGGCAGCTGCCACAACGGGTCCGGGACGCGCGGGAACAGCAGGAACATGACGACCATCAACGGTGTCGCCTGCATCAGCAGTATCGCCGCCAGGCGTGCATGGGGCTTGAATACGAAGACCTGCTGTTGGCGGTTGACGCCGATCACGACGCTGGTGACGAACCACAGGGTTGCAAACAGGTAGACGGTCACCAGGATCGACTGGGTATAGAGAAAATTGGTGACGATCAGAAAATAGAGCATGAACAGAAACAACAGCGTGTCACGCTTGGTCTTGGTTTCGACAAGCTTCAGTGCAAGCATGACCAGCAGCATCGACAGCCCGGCTTCGCGGCCGATCAGGTCGCTGTGGGCGAAGAAGATCACCAGCACAGCGGCACCAACCAGCACCAGGCGCAGGTAGACCTTGGGCGTGGCCAGGCCGAAGCGGGCCAGCACCAGCCGCCAGATACCGAACAGGACGGTGAGCAGCGTGATGATCGGTGGTACCCGAAAAAAGTGGGGCAGGCTGGCGAGCAGGAACGCGGCCAGCATATAGCGTGTCGAGGCGAAATTGATGTAGTACTGGCCGGTGTGCATCGTCGCTCAATACTCTTCCAGGCGGTACAGGGCCAGTGCTTTCAGGCATTCATGCTGGTGACGCTGGCCGAGGCTGCAGCCTATTTTTTTGTTTGGCAGGCTCAAGCCGTAACGGATCCCGGCACGTTCGCATTCCAGCACCCACCGGGTCAGCCGCGACAGAGCCTGTTCCAGCGGCAGTTGCGAAACCGCATCCCAGTTCAGCCAGCGGTCCTGGGCATGGCCACTGCAGAACAGCTTGGTCAGCAGGGTGCCGTCGGCAGGAAACTGTTTCCAGGAAATGCGTTTCGGCGAGTCGCCAGGGTGATAGTCCCTGAATCCATGAAAGTCATCGATGGCGTCTTCCTGTGGCTGCCCGGCGTCGCCATCGCCCATCCACTTCGGCAGCGGTGCCTGTTTTTCCGGTGCCGGATAGACCAGGCAGGCGGCCTGCGGGTAGAGCCAGCTCCAGGCACGTGCAATGCCGAACGGGTATTCTGTCAGTAAGCGGAATCTGCCGAGCGGGACATAGCCACGTTTCCGGGTCGGCATCTTCAGCCACAGCCTGCCGGTATCGTTGGCCGGAATGTCAGTCTTGGCACTGCTGTGGTCGTTGATTGCCTCGATCGAATAGCGGTCGCTGCCCGATCCGGCTGTCAGCAGGATTTGAAAACGGGCGTACTCACCACAGAAGACCGGCGGGCCGGCAACCGCCCGGATCTTGAGTTGTGCCAGGTTGTTGTTGGCATGGACCAGCGACAGGATGGCCACGCTGGCCAGCAGAAAGGTGACGGCAAAGCCGATGCTGTTGTTGTAGTTGATCGCACCGAACAGCATGACCGCCAGCACCAGGCTGAGCAGCAGGCCGAATCCATTGGGCATGATATAGATTCTGCGGCGTGTGATCAGGACCGGCTGGAGCTCCGGTCCAGCGAGATGGCGTAACGAGAGTCGGGTGGCCCACTGAGACATACGGTAGAGATCCGGTTCAAGGTACAGGAACACTTTGCAGGATTTTATCTGCCAACTCGGTAACACTGTCCTGCTGTTCAGACTGGGTGCCAAGGCGGTGAAAAATGACTGACGGAAACACCGCCTGAATGTCTTCCGGCAGCGTGTAGTCACGGTTGTCG
>JALUUZ010000356.1 GCA_027021095.1 Gammaproteobacteria bacterium | reverse complement strand
ACAATGATCTCCGTAGCCTTTCACACACAGGATGTGGCCTTGTACCCGCAACTGCACCGGCTCGCCGAGCAGTGGCAGCTTCCCTTCCTGCAGACACCCGCCGACACCAATGCGCTGCCATTCCTGCTGCTTGCAACGCCCTGCGCCCGTCCTCCGGGGTACCGGCTTAGTCTGTGTGCCCACGACGATTGCCACGCTTCACGAATCAGCATCGATTTTGATTCGGCCAAACTGCTGTACCGGGTCTTTCATGGCGGCGGTAGAAGACAGTCCCTGGCAAAGGCGCTGGGAATAGGTTCGGCAGCGAGCCTGCGGCTGCTCGACCTGACCGCCGGGCTGGGACAAGATGCGTTCGTCGCGGCAGCTCTTGGTTGCCAGGTCACGATGGTGGAACGCCATCCAGCGATCGCCGCACTGCTCGACAACGCGCTTGCGCGAGCCAGGCACACAGCGCAAGACCGGCACAGCAAGACCCGCGAGGCCGTTGACAGGATGAAGCTGGTGCATGCCGATGCGATAGAATACTTTTCCAGGCCAGGCGTACAGACTGCCGTCGATACCGTCTACCTCGACCCGATGTACCCGGCACACAACAAGTCTGCGAAAGTCAAAAAAGGCATGGCGTTGCTGCAACGTGTGCTGGCTGCCGAACCCGATAACAGCCGTGAACTGCTGCGACATGCACTGAAAAGCGGGATAAAGCGCATCGTACTCAAACGCCCGAAAAACGCGCCGGTCATCGGCAGCCCGGTCGGCCAGGTCCGTTCCAAAACCACGCGTTTCGATCTCTATACCGGTACTGGATGATTCCTGCAGGCGATAAAAAACCGGGTGGCCGCACAACGGCCACCCGGTTCCGTCCAGTACTCGTTTATAAAAACCGGATTAAGGTTTTACGTACAAGTATCCTTTCTGCTGCAGGTAAGCAACCTCAGCAACACCTGACGGGACAACTTTTGCTTTCAGGTAGATTTTGTCTTTAGGAATCTTCTTACCACGAATTGTGTTGGCACAAATCAGGAATTCAACTCCGCGGTTGGACAAAGCTGCCAGCTGGTCACCGAAAGTATTGCCTTTCTTGTCTTTCTGGCCTTCAACCAGTGCAAATGCGCCACTGCTGTGGAAAACAGTTTTGATTTCAACATTCTTGTCACCCAGTGCGTTCAGGTGATTCTTGATGTTACGCAAAGCGCCTTTTGCTTTGTTCAGATCATTGATGTGATAAACGACTTTTTGCTTGCCATAACGCTTGTCAGCGGCGTTCGCAGATACCGCGAGCAGCATCATTGTTGCAGCAAATACAGTCAAGCCTGTTTTGATCATTGCTTTCATGTTAACGACTCCATTTTTTTAATAATTTATGAAACCCGGGAAACCGTGAAAGTCTCAGGACTTGGACCTTTTACCCCTCGCCACTGATTTCTCTTACTACTCCCGTAAATAAGCTCTTTACAAGCCCGTTAAAAATATCGCCTTTGGCCCTGTAATGCAAGAGCATAAACAGTATGGAATATTTTTAACTAAAATGGAATCGTTTATCATCCTTGGCCAATCCAGCCGAAACCACACCCGCGCCTGTGAAAGATATATAACTTGCTGATTAATAAGCAAAGTCAGGCGTCAACTCAGGCCACCTGCTGCCGGGTACAGAATATTATACATTATAATATTCTAATTTACTGAAAGTCTTATATTCATAAACTCCCGCGGTGTTGGTACATACGATGCATCCCCGCCCCATCGTGACAGTGTGCGAAGCACACCAAGGGATTTGCGGCAAGGAAATATCGTCTGTGGAAGAATCACCACGTGGCACCATTTTATTTGCCTTGGTGTGTGGTGCGTACAACGCTCCAACACTCAACGCAGTTCGACAACGATATTCTTCGTACTCGGCAGCATCAGGTTCACGGCATTGCTGTGGTCATAACCGTAGAAGTCTTTCATATAGGCATACACATCGATTCCCTGCAGCTTCGGGCTGCGGTTCAGCCTGTCGATTACAGTCCGCGCGGTGTCGCAGGCGACCTCCTCGTTGCTGTCCATCGTAAA
>JALUUZ010000355.1 GCA_027021095.1 Gammaproteobacteria bacterium | reverse complement strand
GCAGCTGTTCAGACGGCATGTAGTCCGGGTTGCCGATTGAATCAGGTTGCTCTGCCTTGGTGTCCTGTTTCTGTACTCTGGCGATGCCGAAGTTGATGACCTTGACCTTGTGCTGGTCCAGCAGCAGGATGTTCTCCGGATTGATGTCGCGGTGGACGATGTGACGTGCATGCGTATATTTCAGGCCGGCGAGGATCTGTTGCACCACGACCACGATCTCCTTGATTTCAAGTGTCGTGTCACCTTGCATAAAAGACTTCAGGTCCTGCCCCTCGACATGTTCCATGACTACGTAGGGCAGTCCGTCTTCTTCGTTCAACTCGTAGATCGCCAGGATGTTGGGGTGATCGAAACGGGCGATGATGTCTGCTTCGTGCTGCAGCTGGCGTCCTAGGCGTTTGCCCTTGTCGGTACCCAGATGTTTTTTCGCAAAGGTCTTGATCGACACGATACGGTCGGAGGCCGGATCCAGCGCCTTGTAAACCACCCCCATGTGACTGCGACCGATTTGTGCTTCTACCCGGTAGTCTCCAAACTGTTCATTCTTGATCAGGTCAACCATGATTTCAGGTCCTCCGTTTAGCATTGTCTACATGCGGGTGTAGTTACCGGTCTTTTCCTCGAGCAGGTCGATAGCGTTGCTAAGGCTGCGGCGCATGCGGTTGAAAGAGCGTTCCAGCGTGGCGATTTCATCCGAACCGCTGGCATTGAAATCGCCGAATTTGGTCGAGCCAAGACTGATCGCATTGGCGGTCTTGGAGATGCGTTGCACGCGCTGTACAACGATCAGGTTCAGCAGCAGCGCCGCGAGAATGGCGATCCCGACAGCGATCAGGATGATCTTGCCAAGCACGGGTTTGAATGACTGCTGTGCCATCTGCAGTGGCACGCTGAGTGGGATCTTGACGAATTGCGCGGCGACGACCTGGCCGTTCTTCCAGCCGAATGCCTCGGAATTCTTGTAGTGTGCGCGCAGTGTCAGCGGCATGGCCGCAGGGTCACCGTGACAGCCCTGGCAGGACTCACTGTTGACCTTGACAGGCCTGCTGAGATAAAGATGTGTGCCCGTGGGAGTAACGCCCGTCTGCTTGGCTTTGTCCGGTGAATCGATAAAACCGCGGATGATCTCCTGCTCCCAGGCAGTGGCCTTGTTTTCAGGGTTCGTCGGATTGATGCTGGCCTCGTTGTAGCGCAGAAAAGGAAATTTCTTTTCCAGTTGCGCAGTACTGCGTCTGACCGCATGTGCCGGCACCGATTGGGGCAGGTAGGCGCGCTTGCTCTGGCGTGCCAGCAGCGGGGTGACGTGCTCGGACATGTACAGGCGTACCGCACTGGCATTGTCGAGCATCAGCTCGGCGCGCGAAAGCACGTTGTTTTCAGCCTGCGACTTGAAGCTGGAAAAAATGATGACACCGATGAGGGTGGTGCCGATAAACAGGGTGATGATCAGCGCCAGGTTCATTTTGAATCGCAAGCTCATATCCGCTTCTCCGTGTTATTATCGCTGCGCCAAACAGTGCTTGAAATACTCGAGTTTCTTACATCGATTTGCAATTGGCGAGCTTGTTATAGGCCTTGTTGAATCCAAGCAGGCTGACATTGACCGACAGCGGCCTGGTTTTCGGCCACGAAGGCCAGAATCCCAGGGTGACCGTTGCATAGTAACCTTTGCTCAGGGTGTCGATGTATTGCCTGGTGTAGTTTTTGAAAATGACACTGGTTTTCTTTCTTACCAGGTCGAATTTGATTCTTTCCGAGCGGTCGACCGAGATCCCGGTATTGGTATAGCTGCTGTCGATATTCGAGTCAGTGATCGCATAGAGATCGTTCTTGGTGGCCACCAGTTTCAGCCGGGTATTGCTTTCGCCATCAAAAAAGATAACCGGTTTGGATTCCACGAAGCAGACGAAGCGGGACTTGTCCAGTGGATGGCGGCCGAACCTGGCGTGCCAGAAATCGCGTTCCAGCGACTGGCGGATTTCCTCGTCCGACTTTTGTGTCAGTTGTGCGAGCTGGGTGGTGGTTTTCGCCGGGCTTGGTGCCGGTGTGCTGGCAGTGCCGGGTTCTGTCGTGACTGTTTTTTTCACGGCTGTCGTGCCGTCCTTTTTGAGGTGCTTCAGCCGTTCTTCCGATTCACGCTGGTTTGCGTCGGAGATTTTTTTTGCGGCAGCCAGTGCGGTTTCGATACGCTTCAGTGCCTCGGCACGCGCCTGTGCCTCCTTTTTTTTCATTGCCGCAACCTTTTTCGCGACGTCATCGGTCACACCGATATAGGGAGGATCGATGTCGTCTTCTGTGCCCGCTGTTTTGTCCTGTTTTTTCACGGTGTCTGTTACGGTGTTTTTCGTCTTGTCGCCGTTTGCGGTTTTATCCTTGGTTATGTCACTCCTGGCGTTCAGTTTTTTTTTCTTCCGCGCCTCTGCCTGCTTCATCGCCGCGACGCGTTTGGCGACTTCCGGCGTGACACCGATATAGGGCGATTCGATATAATCGTCTTCGGCATCCGTGGTTTTCTTCGTGCCGGGTTGTTTCGTCGTGGTTTTCTTTTGTTTGTCTGCGGTGCCGCCTTTTTTGAGCGCGGCTTTCTTGGCGGCTTTTGCTTCTTCGATCAGCTTTTTCAGCCGCAGTATTTCCGCTGCGTTTCGGTCAAGTTTTGCCGCTGTCTTTTTCTTCGTCGAGCGGTTGATTTTTTTCGCTGCAGCGGCGCGGCGCATTTTCTTCAGCCGCCTGGCTGCTTCGGCTGCGTTTGCATCCGAGATGCGTGTCGCCTCGGCGACGGCTTTTTCGAAACGTTTGGCCGCTTCCGCTCTTTTTATGGCCTGGACCTTTTTGGCCGTCGCCTCGTCGACGCCAAGATAGGGGTAATCGTTTGTGTCGTCAGAGGATTTTTTATCGCCGGCCTGTGCCGTAGCCAGGGGGGGCAGCGCTGAAGTAAAGACAAGTAGAAGAACGATCCTGAATTTATGCATATTCATTTGCCGTATCCATTATTTCCATGGGCATATTATGTTATATCAATCCGGTCCAAAGGACTAATAAAACAGACCATCTGGCAGCCGGGGAGGCTGCAAAATTACTTTAGCGTTTTTACTGCTGAACAGCCAGTGGATTATCCGTGCCGGGCAAAAGTTTATTAGAATAAATTAATATAGAAACCTTCTATGGGTTTCGCCCGGAACGCAAACGATAATCGGGGCTTCGGGGATGGGTGCTGAAAATTCTGCTGCTTTCTTGACTCACCATACCCTCAGGATTAACATACTTATTTATTTCAAAAATTTCAACTGGACATTGATCAAGGGAATAGCGGTTCTGAAGGTAAAGGGTTTAAGCAGAAAAATTCAGAGATAATGCCTATAATGTGAATGTGGTAGTTTCATTGCGGGAATTGTGGAATCTGAAAGCTTGACCGCCTTCTTGGATCAGAAGATAAAATGGCGGTAATATGGTCAGCACAATGACATTGATACCTGGAATTTTTCTAATAACTTTAGGACAAACTTTATAGGTAGTTATCCATGAGTCGAATCATCGCGGTTACCAATCAAAAAGGTGGTGTTGGTAAAACAACGACCTCTGTCAATCTGTCAGCCTCCATGGCGGCGACCAAGCGTCGTGTGCTGCTGGTTGATATGGATCCGCAGGGTAATGCGACGATGGGCTGTGGGGTCAATAAAAACGGGCTGGAGGCATCCAGCTTCGATGTGATCATGGGGGATGTGGATGCCAAGGATGCGATCATCAGGCTGGAAGACGGGGGATTCGATATCCTGCCCGGTAACGGTGATCTGACCGCTGCCGAAGTGGAGCTGATGGAAGGCGAGGGCCGCGATACCAAGCTGCGCAATGCCCTGCATACCGTGCGCGACAATTACGACTATATCCTGATCGACTGTCCACCTTCACTCAACATGCTGACGATCAATGCCTTGGCGGCGGCGGACGGGGTGATGATCCCGATGCAGTGTGAATATTACGCGCTCGAAGGCTTGACGGCACTGCTGGATACGATCGACAAGATCCGCCAGGCGGTCAATCCGGAGTTGCAGATCGACGGTCTGTTACGTACCATGTTCGACCCACGAAACAACCTGGCGACCCAGGTCTCGGCACAACTGATCGTGCATTTCGATGATAAAGTCTATCGGACGATTATTCCCCGTAATGTACGCCTGGCGGAAGCACCCAGCCATGGCATGCCGGTGATCCAGTACGATAGAACATCACGGGGCGCGCTGTCTTATATCGCGCTGGCCGGAGAGATCCTGCGGCGCGAGGCGAAAAAAGCGTCAGAAATGGCCACACCGGCCTGAGCCGGTTTCGTCTTCTGTGCAGCAGGCGGCGGGTTGGCAGTTTGAGTGATCGAGTAGCAAATAACAGCAGGAAACGATAACGAATATGGCACGTAAACGCGGTTTAGGTCGGGGTCTTGATGCCTTGTTGGGAGGCGCCAGCGCTTCAACACCAAAAAAAGCTCAAGGTAAAGCAGCGGCAGCGGCGGCAGAGCCGGCCCAGTCGGCACCGGATGGCGTACTGGCGAAGATCGCTGTCGACATGATCCAGCGCGGGAAATACCAGCCGCGAACCAATATGCACCAGGAAAGTCTCGATGAACTTGCCGATTCGATTCGTGAGCAGGGTGTCGTACAGCCGATCGTGATTCGCCCGATCGGCAAGGACCAGTATGAAATCATCGCCGGTGAGCGGCGCTGGCGTGCCGCGCAGATCGCCGGGCTGCAGGAGATTCCCTGTGTCGTGCGCCAGGTGCCTGACCGTGCAGCGATCGCGATGGCGTTGATTGAGAACATCCAGCGCGAAAACCTCAACCCGATGGAAGAATCCCGTGCTTTGCAGCGCCTGATCGACGAGTTCAAGATGACACACCAGCAGGCGGCGGAAGCGGTCGGGCGCTCGCGTACCGGCGTGACCAACCTGTTGCGGCTGCAGGAACTCGAGGAAAAGGTCAGCAAGCTGGTCGAGGACAACAAGATCGAAATGGGCCATGCACGTTGCCTGCTGGCGTTGAAAGGAGAGGCCCAGGTCAAGGCGGCGATGCAGGTGGTCAAGGATGGCCTGTCGGTGCGCGAGACAGAGCAGTTGGTGCGCAAGGACAACACGGCCGCAGACAGCAAGTCTGCCAAGAAAGCCGCGGCGGCGCCACAGCAGCAGGATCCGGATATCAGGCGCCTGGAGGACAAGCTGTCGGCACAGCTTGGCGCCGATGTGCAGATTCAGCATACCCCGGCGGGCAAGGGCAAGCTCGTGATCAAATACAACAGCGCCGACGAACTCGACGGTATTCTAGCCAAGATCAAATAGCCGTATTCACCTCCGAAAGCCGAATATCGTCATTGACCCTGCGCCCCTTAGAATTTATACTTCGCGCCGCAGAGACGCAATTTACGGCTGACAGCCTGCCGCCTGGCTTTTAGTAGTCTATAATGGGACATCCGGTCTTTTCATTCATACTGGCACACTTCAGCGTGTGACAGGGCGGGATCGAACCTCTGCATAACATTCGATTGGACAGCACATGCAGCGTAATATTCGTAACTTATTGATTGCTCAAATTATAATTATGCTCCTCGTGAGCCTGGCCTTCCTGGTCTCGCGGGGACTCGAGTTTATGCTGGCGGCGATGTTCGGTGGCAGTATCCTGATCGTGAATACAGTATTGATGATCATCCGCTTTCGAAAAGCGCAGACGGCCGAGGGCCAGGATTTCGCTGTGGCGATGTATGCCGGCGCAGCACAAAGATTTTTCGTCACTATCGCAGGTTTTGCCATCGGAGTCGGTTGGCTGCAGTTGCAGCCGGTTCCGCAGCTGGTTGCCTTCGCACTGGGTTACATCGGCTTTATCGTTGCCGCCAGAAACAGTGTCCCGCGCCGCCAGAACGCCGGGAGCGCCTGAATCTTGCCCAAAGGCTTAGTGATGACAGAATTCTACTTTATATATTTGGGGCATTATCGTGAAACCGCACGGAGAAGAACTGACTTCGGTTGAGTATATACAGCATCACTTAAAGAATTACACTGTTGGCGAGGGCTTCTGGGCGCTCAATCTCGACACCATCTTTTTTGGCTGGCTGGCGTTTGCGCTCGTTGCCTTGGCCGCCTGGAGATTGAGAAAAAACCTCACGTCCGGCGTGCCTTCCGGCCTGCAGAGTTTTCTTGAGCTGATCGTCGAGTTCGTCGATTCGCAGGTCAAATCCATTTTTACCAAGTCGAGCCGCCTGGTGGCACCGTTGGCGATGACGATTTTCGTCTGGGTCTTTTTGATGAATGCGCTGGACCTGGTGCCTGTCGACCTGGTGCCGAAGCTGCTTGGTATGGCGGGCGTCACTGAGGCCAAGATCGTTCCGACCACCGACCTGGGAACCACGTTCGGTCTGGCACTGACCGTGTTTGCGATCATCATTTTCTATAACATCAAGTTCAAAGGGCCTGTCGGCTATCTCAAGATGTTCCTGTTTCACCCGTTCGGCAAGTGGCTGATGCCGGTCAATATCGTCATGACGGCCATCGAAGAAGTCGCCAAGCCGGTCAGCCTGGCATTGCGGCTGTTCGGTAATATGTTTGCCGGTGAGCTACTGTTTCTGCTGATCGCGACCCTGATCGCGGTGCAGGTGTTGATACCGCTGCAGATCCTGCTTGGGCTGGGATGGGCGATTTTCCATATCCTGGTCATCACGCTGCAGGCGTTTATTTTTATGTTGTTGTCCACGGTCTACCTTGCCCTGGCATCGGAGTCGGCCGACGAACACTAGCAGTGAGTTTTGAATTTGTTTGATTTGTTTCTTTTTTTTAATTTTACGGAGATTCACCAATGATTGAAGTATTGGCAGAAGCAGCCAGCGCAATGGCACTCAAGGTTCAGGTCGCCAGCTTTACTGCGATTGGAGTCGGGATCATTCTTGCTGCCGCCGGCCTGGGTTCGGCGCTGGGTTGGGGCTTGATTTGTTCCAAGTATATCGAAGGCATCGCCAGGCAGCCTGAAATGCGCCCGCAGTTGATGGGGCAGATGCTGTTTACCGGCGGTCTGATGGAGGCCTTTCCGATGATCGTTCTGGGTATGTCTATGTGGTTTATTTTCGCCAACCCGTTTATTCCTGCGGGACTATGACCCTGGTTGCGGATAAAAGAGATTAAGGAGGCGCAACGTGAGTATCAACGCCACGTTATTTGTGCAGATTTTTACGTTTGCCATTTTTATCTGGTTTACGATGAAGTACGTCTGGAGACCGCTGACCAAGGTGATGGACGAGCGCAATCAGCGTATTACCGATGGCCTTGCCGCAGCAGACAAGGGTCAGCAGGCCGAAGAGGAAGCCAGGAAACAGGCCGAGATCGAGATCGCCCGGGCCAAGGAACAGGCCGCTGAGATCCTTGGCAAGGCGGAGAAACGCCGGGCTGAGATCGTCGAGGAGGCCAAGAACGAAGCCAAGGCCGAATCCGAGCGCCTGAAACAGGCCGCGCAGGCGGAAATCGAGCAGGAAGTCAATCGTGCACGTGAGAAACTTCGCTCACAGCTTGCGGCGATCGTCATTGCCGGTGCGCAGAAGGTCCTGGAGAAGGAAATCGATGAAAAAGCCCATGCCGAGCTTGTCAACAAGCTCGTGTCTGAGTTGTAGGGTGAGCAGATGGCTGAATTAACCACCTTGGCACGTCCCTACGCACAGGCGATCTACCGTCTTGCCCGTGAACAGAACAAGCTGCCGGAATGGTCGCAGACGCTGGCGGATCTGCTGGCCGTGATTCACCAGGAGGCGGTTGCCATGCTGGTCGGTCATGCGAAAGTCGACAAGCAGCAACTGCGCGCTGTAATCCAGGATATCTGCGCGGAGCAGGTCAGCAGGCAAGGAAAAAACCTGGTTGCGCTGCTGATCGAAAACAACCGGCTGGAGCTGCTGCCCGAGATCGCCGCAGTCTATGAAATGTTGCGTGCCGAGGCGGAAGGTACCGTCGAGGCGGAAGTGGTGACGGCGTTTCCCCTGGATCCGGAGCAAGAGAAGCAGATGGCGGCGGCGCTGAAGAAGCGCCTGGGCAAAGAGGTCAGGCTCAGGACCAGAGTGGACAAATCAGTATTGGGCGGCGCCGTGATTCGTGCAGGCGACACAGTCATCGATGGCTCCACGTCAGGAAAACTCAGCAAGCTGGGTTATGTAATGAATTCTTAAGAGGTATGTTGTTATGCAACTGAATCCATCCGAAATCAGCGAGCTTATCAAAAAGCGCATCGAAAATTTCGAGGCGGTCGCTGAAGCACGTAATGAGGGTACGGTCGTCAGTCTGACAGACGGTATCGTACGTATTCATGGTCTGGCTGATGTGATGTCCGGCGAGATGCTTGAATTCCCGAACAATATCTATGGCATGGCGCTCAACCTGGAGCGTGACTCCGTTGGCGCGGTGATACTCGGCGCCTACGAAGGGATTACCGAAGGCGACAGCGTCAAGTGTACCGGCCGTATTCTCGAAGTGCCGGTCGGCCCGCAGCTGCTGGGCCGCGTGGTCGATTCGCTGGGTAACCCGATCGACGGCAAGGGGCCGATCGACACCTCGCTGTCTTCGCCGATCGAAAAGGTTGCGCCGGGGGTGATCGCGCGCCAGTCGGTGGATCAGCCGGTGCAGACCGGGTTGAAGTCGATCGATGCCATGGTGCCGATCGGCCGCGGCCAGCGCGAACTGATCATCGGTGACCGCCAGACCGGAAAGACAGCGGTCGCGATCGATGCCATCATCAACCAGAAGGGGACCGGGGTAAAATGTATCTATGTCGCGGTCGGACAGAAGAATTCATCGATTGCTTCCGTGGTGCGCAAGCTCGAGGAACACGGTGCGATGGAACACACGATCGTCGTTGCCGCTGCCGCCGCCGAGTCCGCGGCGCTGCAGTATATCGCGCCCTATGCCGGCTGCGCGATGGGCGAGTATTTCCGCGACCGCGGCGAAGATGCACTGATCGTGTATGACGACCTGACCAAGCAGGCTTGGGCCTACCGCCAGGTGTCACTGCTGTTGCGCCGTCCGCCGGGGCGTGAGGCTTATCCTGGCGATGTATTTTACCTGCATTCCCGCCTGCTCGAACGTGCCGCACGGATCAATGCCGAGCATGTCGAGAAGATCACCAACGGTGAGGTCAAGGGCAAGACCGGATCACTGACCGCGTTGCCGATCATCGAGACCCAGGCAGGAGACGTATCGGCGTTCGTGCCGACCAATGTGATCTCGATTACCGACGGCCAGATTTTCCTGGAGACCGATTTGTTCAACGCTGGTATCCGCCCGGCGATCAATGCGGGTTTGTCCGTGTCCCGGGTGGGCGGTGCAGCACAGACCAAGGTGATCAAAAAGCTGGGAGGCGGGGTGCGTCTGGCACTGGCCCAGTACCGGGAGCTGG
>JALUUZ010000354.1 GCA_027021095.1 Gammaproteobacteria bacterium | reverse complement strand
GGCCGTTTTTTTAGTGCTTGCCTTCTTCTTCACTGCTTTTTTGGCAGTCGTTTTTTTGGCTGCTTTTTTCGTTGCTTTTTTTACAGCAACTTTCTTCGCAGTCTTTTTTGCCGTTTTTTTGCTGGACTTCTTTTTTGCCTGAGGCATGTGTTTACTCCCGCCAAATACGATTCCTGAAGAAAGTGTGCTTCTATAGCAGATAAATTCCGCGCATGCAAGAAACATCGTCGAAATCAATCAATCCCTATAGTATAGGACATATCAAATAATAAGCAAAAACAGCAACTTGTCTCAAGATTTGGCGTTTGGGCGGACATCACTGTAAAATGCCGGTTTGACCTACTTTAAAGAGTATTCCCGGTTATCGTGTCACAGCTTGAAGCGTTACTTTTCGATGTCGACGGGACCCTGGCCGATACCGAGCGTGATGGACACCGTGTCGCGTTCAATACGGCCTTTGCCAATGCCGGCCTTGACTGGCACTGGAGCGTCGAGCTTTATCGCGAGTTACTCGCGGTTGCCGGAGGCAAGGAGCGAATCCGCCACTACATCGACCGTTACCAGCAGGATTTCAAGACCGCAGACCTCGACGCATTGATTGCTGAACTGCACAAGCATAAAACGCAGTTGTACCGGCAATTGCTGGCAGCAGGCAAGATACCCTTCCGTCCCGGTGCCAAGCGCCTGCTCCGGCAGGCTCATGCACAGGGGTTGAAGCTTGGTATCGTGACCACGACTGCCGCCGAAAATGTCTACGCCTTGTTCGAACATGCACTGGATTCCAACGCGATCGGCTGGTTCGAGGTGATCGCGGCCGGGGATGTCGTTGCGCACAAAAAACCTGCGCCTGACATCTACCACTATGCGCTGCGAAAACTTGCGCTGGATGCCGATTCCTGCCTGGCCTTCGAGGATTCGTCGAATGGCTTGCGCGCGTCACTGCAGGCCGGAGTGCAGACGATCGTCGTGGTGAACGACTATACCTATGATCATGATTTCGATGGGGCGTTGGCCGTGCTCGATCATTTTGGCGAGCCGGAGAAGTCGTTTACCATGATCGTTGGTGAGGTCGGGAAATCGCGTTACCTGGACGTGGACTTGCTCAGGCGCTGGCATGCCGGTGCCTCGGCCCGGCCGTTACATGGCACACGCTAAACCACCTGCGCCGCGGCGGCTTGCGTCCCGGCTGCAGCACATCCAACCTTTTCACGTGATGGATCTGCTGGCACGGGCACAGGTGCTGGCACAGCAGGGGCGTTCGGTGATCCACCTGGAGGTTGGTGAGCCGGACTTCGAGACTCCCGAGCCTGTCCGGCAGGCGGGTTATCATGCCCTTGCGCGCGGATTGACGAAATACACGGCGGCAACCGGTCTGCAGCAGCTCAAGCAGGCGATCAGCCGGGACTATGCGCGACGTTACCAGGTCGATGTCGATCCGCAGCATATCGTGATTACCCCGGGTGCGTCGGGCGCGTTACTGCTGGTGTTTGCTGCACTGCTCGAGTCCGGGGACAAGGTGTTGCTGACGGACCCCGGGTATCCTTGCAACCGCCATTTTGCCACGCTGTTCGATGCGCAGACGGTCGCGGTGCCGCTTGATCCAGCGTCGCACTACCGGCTGACCCCGGCACACCTTGAGCGCTACTGGGACGATGCGGTACGTGTCGTGTTGCTGGCCTCGCCGGCGAATCCGACAGGAGCGGTCATGAGTGCAGACGATATTGCTGCCGTGCATGCTTTTTGTCAGCAGCATGATGCGGTGCTGGTCATGGATGAAATTTATCAAGGTTTGGTCTATGACCAGCCTGCGAGCACCGCGTTGAGCCTCAGCCCGGAGATCATCGTGATCAATAGTTTTTCCAAGTATTTTTGTATGACCGGCTGGCGTATCGGTTGGATGGTGATCCCGGAGTTCCTGCATGCAGCGGTAGACCGCCTGGCGCAGAATATGTTCCTGGCACCGCCTTCGCTGTCACAATATGCTGCGCTGGCGGCGTTCGATGACAGGACGCTGGCAGTGCTGGCGCAGCATCGCGAGGTTTTCCAGCAACGGATCG
>JALUUZ010000353.1 GCA_027021095.1 Gammaproteobacteria bacterium | reverse complement strand
GCCAACTTTAGATAGGTGCTTAGCGGCGTATCCAGGTCAGCCAGCACTTCGCGCATCACCGGGATGCGGTTATACCCCTCGGCGGCAAGGGCATCAAATTCTTCGCGTGTCATTGTCATTACCTTTCAAATACAGAACCAGGGGTCATCTTTGGCAAACAATCGAGCTTCACCATCGTTTGTCGCTAGGAGTCATCCTGGTCTGTTTTTGTGGGGTAATATTCATGGTCAATCAGGCTGCTTCAAACAGTTTTTTTAGGTCTGCCAATGAGTCTATCACAGCATCCGGATTGGCCTCGCGGATATCAATACCATGATTGTACCCATAAGGTACGGCGACCACTTGAAAGCCGGCATTGCGGGCAGCCTTAACATCATGCATTGAATCACCCACCATCAGACAGTCGCCAGGCTGCTCGCTCAATTTGTCGGCGGCGTACAGCAACGGCATGGGGTCGGGCTTTTTCTTTGCAGTGGTATCGCCACTCACAACGAGTTCAAACTTGTCGTATATGCCAAGTTCCTTGAGCAGTGGCACGGTAAATGCCTCTGCCTTATTTGTGACGCAGGCCACTCTATAACCGTTGGCCTTGAGGTAATCGATACCTTCAACCACACCATCATAAAGGCAACTCCGGCCGCTGGTATTTTCTGCGTATAACTTCATGAAAATCGGCTGTGCTTCGGAAAAATCCGCATCTGCCGGATCATCCCAAAGGGCATCGGTGAGCGCGCGCATAATCAGACGATCAACGCCGTTTCCCACCCATGCACGCACTTTTTCTTCACCCCAGGGCTTCTTGCCGAGCGCCTTCATCATTTCATCAATGCAGTAGGCAAGATCAGGCACGCTGTCTACCAGCGTACCGTCCAGGTCAATCAGGACCAACGCCGGCTTTTTGTTTAAAGGCATTCTCAGCTTGCCTTTGCCAACTCATCGCGTAGCGCACCGATAACAGTGTCATATTTATTTGGATCGCCCTCTTTGGCGGCACCAAACACAGCAGAACCGGCCACAAATGTATCAGCGCCAGCGTCGGCAATGTCGCGAATATTATCCACTTTCACACCACCATCCACTTCAAGACGAATATCACGGCCGGAGGCATCGATAATCTTGCGCGCCTCACGCAGCTTGTCCAGAGTGGAGGGGATAAAGCTTTGACCGCCAAAACCAGGATTAACAGACATCAGCAATACCATATCGACCTTATCGATAACGTATTTCAATACGTCCAGCGGCGTCGCCGGGTTGAATACCAAACCGGCCTTACAACCTTCACCTTTAATCAGCTGTAGAGAACGGTCAACGTGTTCGGAAGCTTCCGGATGAAATGTGATGTAAGTGGCACCTGCCTTGGCAAAGTCAGGAATGATGCGATCTACCGGCTTGACCATCAAATGCACGTCGATGTCCGCAGTCACGCCATGTTTGCGCAGTGCCTCGCACACCAGGGGGCCGATAGTCAGATTTGGCACGTAGTGATTGTCCATGACATCAAAATGGACAATATCAGCACCGGCGCTCAACACATCGACAACTTCTTCCCCCAAACGAGCAAAGTCTGCCGACAAAATCGATGGAGCGATCTTGAAATCTGCCATGGTAAAAACCTCATTTTGTTTGAAATATAACCGCGCACCACTTAAGGCGTATGCGCAAACAGGCGCCCACTTTAACCGATTAAGGAAGTTTTTTCACTTCCATAGCACGCATAGCCGCTGTCAAAACACAAGGTCAGCCCACATCGCCCAGCCCCAGGAGTCGGCTGAAGCATGGGTTTGTGTTATTCGGGCACAAGGCAGTGGCCGCAGAAACAAAGTATTTGCTAAGCCAATGGGCGTTTTTCTATATCAAGCATTCGTGCGAAACACTTACGATCACGCAGAAGATAACCATATTTCCACGTTACGAAGCACCCGTGCGATCAACTGGCCACCCGAAACAAACGTAAACTGCCTGGGTAACTTTTCGTCCTAACGAAAAAAGGCGGGATAAACCCGCCTTTCTATATACCGCTAGCGCTACCTCTAAAATTAACTGTCGGTGCGAATCAGTCCG
>JALUUZ010000352.1 GCA_027021095.1 Gammaproteobacteria bacterium | reverse complement strand
CGACCTTTACCGCCTGGTCCCCTGCCACACTGACAGCCATGGTTGCGCCAAGTTCGTAACCCAGCAGTACGATATAACGCAGCTTCTTTTGCTGCAGGTAGCGGATTCCCGCCTGGACACGCCCAGTCACCTGTGCAAACAAGGCCGCATGATCGCTTACTGTCTTGGCGGGATCCAGAACCGGCAACTGCAAAGACAAGGTCGACCAGCCGAAGCCTGGAAGACGGCGCCTGAGCGGGCCGATCACCGCCGGCCAGTCGGCATGCACATGGCGCCCGTGCAGCAGGATGATTCCGCCTTTCGGTTCGCCAGTGGTCTCCGGCAGATAGAGTGCGGCAAATTTTTTGTTACCGGCCTTAAGCCTTAGCAGCTCAGGCTGCCGATAGGTTTTTTCCAGCACCTTTTCCCATTGCCCCTCCAATCCGGCGGCACCCTGCACCGCCAGGGTGAAACCACAGATAAGCAATAAAACCAGACACTTAGAAAAAAACATAAACCTCATTACTGCCTCCCCGAGCAGATTTTATGCCTGTCGGCCATGTAAACTACTGCAAAAAACCGCCTGATAAGGTAAAGTGCGCCATCAACCTATAATAGTGCATTTCGCTGTTACAGAAGACTCATAAGGGGTAAATTTATGGCATCTGATTTTTTGATCGCACCGTCGATACTGTCTGCAGACTTTGCAAACCTCGGGCCGGAAGTAGTCGACGTATTGAATGCGGGCGCAGATATCGTGCACTTCGACGTCATGGACAACCACTATGTACCGAACCTGACGATCGGCCCGCTGGTCTGCGAGGCACTGCGCAAACATGGTGTCGAAGCACCGATCGACGTGCACCTGATGGTCAAACCGGTCGACAGGATCATCCCGGATTTCGCCAAGGCAGGGGCTACTTATATAACCTTCCACCCCGAAGGCAGCGAGCATATCGACCGCAGCCTGCAGCTGATTCGTGACAGCGGCTGTAAGTCAGGACTGGTATTCAATCCAGCGACACCGCTGGACTACCTGAACTATGTAATGGACAAGGTCGACATGGTGCTGCTGATGTCAGTCAACCCCGGGTTCGGCGGGCAGAGCTTTATCCCGGCCACTCTGGAAAAGCTCAAAGAAGCGCGTAAACTGATCGATGCCAGCGGCAGGGATATACGCCTCGAAATCGATGGCGGTGTAAAGGTGGACAACATCCGCGAGATCGCCGCTGCAGGCGCAGACACCTTTGTCGCCGGGTCAGCAATCTTCGGCGCCAGAAAAGACGACGATCCGAACAGGTATGACACGGTCATCAACGCCATGCGCGAACAGCTGGCACTTGTCGGCTGACCCTTTGACGAGACGATACGACCTGATGAACAGCGACAGCCATTGCAAACAGCTCGGCAGCCGGTCCCGGCTGGCGAAACCGGAACTGGTGCTGATCGACCTCGACGGCACACTGGTCGACAGTGTGCCGGACCTTGCCTATTGTGTCGACCAGATGCTGCCTCGACTGGGATTGCCGCCACGTGGTGAAGCGGCCGTTCGCAACTGGGTCGGCAACGGTGTCGACAAGTTGATTCAGCGTGCGATCGGCAACGCGCTGAACCCGGAGGTCGACGAGGCACTGTTTCTGCAGGGGCAGAAACTGTTTACCGAACTCTACCTGGAGAACAACAGCAAGCGCAGCAGGCTGTATCCTGGCGTTATGGAAGCACTGGTCTGGCTGACAGAAAACGATTATGCCGTCGGCTGCGTGACCAACAAGGCCGAAAAGTTTACACTGCCGTTATTGGAATCACTGCAGATAAAAGACTATTTTTCAATCGTAGTTGCCGGGGACACCCTGGCAGAAAAAAAGCCTCACCCGCAGCCGTTACTGCATGCAGCCAGCGTACTTGGGGCCAGGCCCGAACACTCGTTGATGGTCGGCGATTCACGGCATGACGTCAAGGCCGCCAGGGCTGCGGGGTTTCAGGCCATGTGCGTAAGCTACGGCTACAATCATGGTGAAGACATCCGTGAAGCCGGGCCTGACATAGTGGTTGACAGGCTGGATGAAATCATTAAATTAATAGGTTAAGATGGTTACAAACGAGTACCTCCGATTTCGCTGGCGATTGAACAGTCACCGTATTTGAATCCACGGCGCCGCCAGCCGTGGGGATTCCGGCGGGACGCCGTATCGTTCAGCCCCGCACTATTGATACCGATTTCGTACTCGATGTAATCATGACACCAGAACGCTACCAATCTCTTGTTGCACAAGGCTACAACCGCATCCCGCTGATGCGCGAAGTGCTGGCGGACCTGGATACGCCACTGAGTGCCTACCTCAAGCTGGCCAAGGGTCCTTACTCCTACCTGTTCGAATCAGTACACGGCGGCGAAAAATGGGGCCGCTACTCGATCATCGGCCTTCCCTGTAACACCGTGATCAAAATCGACGGCTCACAGATCAACGTCCATGAACAGGGCCGGCTGTCGCAGCAGCTGCAGCACCAGGACCCGCTGCAGTGGATCGAAGACTACCAAAACAGCTTTCATATCCCGGAGATCGATGGCATGCCGCGCTTTACCGGTGGGCTGGTCGGTTACTTCGGCTATGACACGATACGCTATATTGAACCCCGGCTGCGCCGGAGCCCGAATCCGGACACCCTGCAGACTCCGGATATCCTGCTGATGGTCTCGGACGAAGTGCTGGTGTTCGACAATCTGACCGGCAAGATCCATGTGATCGTTCACGCACACAGCGAACAGGATGACGCACTGGACACAGCACAGCAGCGCCTGGATTTCCTGGTCGGCCGTTTACGTAACGAGCCCCTGACCTACCCGGTCAAACCGGCATGCGTGCAGGTGCATGAGGAGGATTTCGTCTCTGGTTTTACCCGCCAGGGATTCGAGGATGCCGTCAGACGCTGCAAACAATACATCGTCGATGGGGATGCGATGCAGATCGTGCTGTCACAACGCCTGAGCGTCGACTATCACGGCGAACCGCTGGACCTGTACCGCGCGTTACGCAGCCTGAACCCATCGCCCTATATGTTTTTTCTCGAACTCGATCAGTTCCAGGTCGTCGGTTCATCACCCGAGATCCTGACCCGTCTCGAAGACGGTGTTGTCACCGTCAGACCGATCGCCGGCACGAGGCCCCGGGGAGAAACCGAGGCGGAAGACCTGCGTTGGGAACAAGACCTTCTTGCCGACCCCAAGGAACTCGCGGAACACCTGATGCTGATCGACCTTGGCCGCAACGACGTCGGCCGGGTTGCACGGACAGGCAGCGTCGTGCTGACCGAGAAAATGATTATCGAACGCTACTCGCATGTCATGCATATCGTTTCCAACGTCACCGGCAAACTGCTGCCGGGGATGACGGCAATGGATGTGCTGCGTGCAACCTTCCCGGCCGGCACCGTCAGCGGCGCCCCCAAGATACGCGCGATGGAAGTTATCGACGAGTTGGAACCCGTCAAGCGCGGGATCTACGCCGGCGCAGTCGGGTACCTGTCGTGGTCGGGCAATATGGATACCGCGATCGCGATCCGGACCGCAGTGATCAAGGATGAACGCCTGCACATCCAGGCGGGCGCCGGCATCGTCGCCGATTCCATACCAGCCAACGAATGGGACGAAACGATGAACAAAGGCCGGGCTGTCTTCCGTGCCGTCAGCATGGCCGAGGCCGGGCTCGACAGTGTACACAAATAGGTGCGTTGCATGTTACTGATGATCGACAACTACGATTCCTTTACCTATAACCTGGTACAATATTTCGGTGAACTGGGTGTGGAGATCAAGGTGGTGCGCAACGATAGAATCTCGATCCAGGAGATAGAAAGACTGGACCCGGAGTATATCGTCATCTCGCCCGGCCCCTGCACCCCCAACGAGGCAGGAATTTCTGTCGACACGATCAAGCATTTCAGCGGACGCATCCCGCTGCTGGGTGTATGCCTCGGACACCAGAGTATCGGCCAGGCCTTTGGCGGGGAAATCGTCCATGCCAGCCGGATCATGCATGGAAAAACTTCCGAGGTGGTACACAAAAACCGCTACCTGTTTCAGGACATCGACAACCCGGTACAGGCCACCCGCTATCACTCACTGGTGATCGACAAGCAAAGCCTGCCCGATTGCCTTGAAATAACCGCCTGGACCGAGGATGATTCCGGTAAAATGGATGAAATCATGGGTATACGCCACAAGCAACTGAATGTCGAAGGTGTACAATTTCACCCTGAGTCGATCTTGACACACCAGGGACACCGCATGCTGCAAAATTTTTTGGACAGCAGGACAACAAACTAACCGACAGGAAACACACGTATGCAAATCCAGGCAGCGATCCAAACCGTACTTGAACACAAAGACCTGACGTCAGACCAGATGATCGACGTGATGCGCCAGATCATGACCGGCCAGGCGACACCGGCCCAGATCGGCGGGTTCCTGGTCGGCCTGCGGATGAAAGGCGAAACGGTCGATGAAATCGCCGCTGCCGCCGGCGTGATGCGCGGTCTGTCGACCAAGGTCGAAGTCGATTGCGATCACCTGGTGGACACCTGCGGCACCGGCGGAGACGGAATCAGCACCTTCAATATTTCCACGGCCAGCGCAATCGTCGTGGCCGCCGCCGGCGGACACGTCGCCAAGCACGGCAACCGCTCCGTGTCCAGCAAGTCCGGCAGTGCCGATGTCCTCGAGGCTGCCGGCGTCAACCTCGACTGCAGCCCGCAGCAGGTCGCGCGCTGTATCGAGGAGGTCGGTGTCGGCTTTATGTTTGCGCCGATGCATCACAGCGCAATGAAACACGCGATAGGCCCACGCCGCGAAATGGGGATACGCACCTTGTTCAATCTGCTCGGGCCATTGACCAACCCGGCCGATGCGCCAAACCAGGTGCTCGGTGTGTTTGCCCGGCAATGGCTGGTGCCGATCGCTGAAGTCCTCAAACAACTGGGCAGCCAACATGTACTGGTGGTGCATGCGTCCGACGGCATGGATGAAATCAGCATCAGCTGCAACACGCATGTCGCCGAGCTGGTCGATGGCCAGATCAGCACCTACGACATCAACCCGGAAGACTACGGCATCGAGTTGTCGGGACTGAAAAAAATCGCAGTCGATGATGCGCAGGAAAGCCTGGACATGATCCGCTCGGCCTTTGCCGGCACAAAAGGACCTGCAGCGGACGTCATTGCGCTCAATGCCGGCGCCGCGATCTATGCCTGCGACCTGGAAACGACACTGGCCGACGGCATCGCCAGGGCACAGGCGGTCCTGGCTGACGGCAGTGCGCAGCACAGACTGGACCAGCTGGTCGAAGTCTCCAATCGCCACTGAACACCGGCTGGCACAACCGATGAAACAGGATACCCCCGACATACTCAAAAAAATTCTGCACCGCAAGGCCGAAGAAATTGCCGAGGCCGGCAGGCAGCAGCCGCTAAGCCGGCTGCAACAGCAACTCACCGGCACCCCGCCACCACGTGGTTTTGTGGCTGCGATCGAACGCAAGCTGCGACGACAACTGCCCGCGGTCATTGCCGAAATCAAAAAGGCTTCACCCAGCAAAGGGATCCTGCGCGAAGACTTCGACCCGGCGGCGATTGCCGCAAGCTACGCGCAGGCCGGCGCAGCGTGCCTGTCGGTGCTGACCGACAGGGATTTCTTTCAGGGTGCCCCGGAATACCTGCAACAGGCCCGCGACGCCTGTACACTGCCGGTGCTGCGCAAAGATTTTATTATCGATCCCTACCAGGTCTATGAAGCCCGCGTGTTGGGAGCAGACTGTATCCTGCTGATCGTGGCGGCGCTGGAAACAACACAGCTGCAGGCATTGACCGGACTGGCCACGGAATTGGGGATGGATGTCCTGGTCGAAGTCCACGACAAGGCAGAGCTCGAAACCGCACTTGCACTGCCCCTGCCGATGATCGGCATCAACAACCGCAACCTGCGCAACTTTACCACCCGGCTAGAAACCACCCTCGAGTTACTGGGCATGATAGACGATGACCGGATCGTGGTTACCGAGAGCGGTATCCTGGCGCCTGGCGATGTGACCAGGATGCTACGACACCGGGTCAACACCTTTCTCGTCGGCGAAGCCCTGATGCGTGCACCGGACCCGGGTGCTGCGTTGGAGCAATTGTTTTTCAACCACTAAGCAGGAAACGACTATGCCAGGACCGGTGGAATACAAGCTGAACATACTGGAACAGTTTCAGTGTGTTGGTGAAAAGTGCCCCCAGAACTGCTGCCGTGGACCGTGGAGCATCACCCTAAGCCCTGAGATGGCCGCACGCTGGCAGGCTGAAACCGACAAGCCGGAATTGGCCGAGTCAATGGAAGCAGTGGAGACCACAGGGAACAAGGAATACATCACCAAAAAAAATCGATCGACCCAGCAATGCATCCTGCTCAGCGACGAAGGACTGTGCAACATCCAGTCCCGCTATGGTACCGAATACATGCCCGAAGTCTGTGTACGGTTCCCGCGATTTACACGCACGTCACTACATTTCGAACTTAAATCGGCCTGGCTGTCATGCCCGGAAATCGCGCGCCTGGCCTTGCTTGAACAGGAATCCGGCGGATTGCTCTGCTCCGCCGATGCCACCTCCCCCATCGGCACCAGCAACAGCATGCCGCTGGATACCTACTCGCAGGCGGTCCATTGGCTGTCGAAAGTCACACCGGCGATCCTTGCGCTGAGAAAATACAGGCTGGGCATCAGGCTTTACAGTATCGCCTGGTTTTGCGGCAGGATCTACCAGTGTCTGCAACGGGCGGGTGGCCTCGACCAGGACCTGGTCCGCCAACTTAAAAAATACAAAAACCAGGTCTACGAGACCAATCTGCGTATCAAGCAAAAAAAACTCCGACCGGACCCATGCAATGCCGTCAACTACTGGAAAGCCATCGCCAGCCTGATCCGCCAACTTAAAATCAGGCATGCACTGATCGAACTGGAAAAGTCAGATTTGTGGCGGACATTGAATACTGAAATCACGAATGCGGCCGGCTATTCCACCCTTTATGCCAAACTGACGAAACACAGTGAACCTGCCAACACCTGGTTGCAGGCGCATTGCCGGCAGATACTCGAAAACTACCTGCAACTGGTCTTCGTCAACGCGGGGTTTCCGTGGGACCCGGAAGGAAAAAATCATGCAGCCACTTTCCTGTTCTGCATCATCCCGTTCTCCATCGTACTATTGTTGTGCTGGATGCTCTACGAGCAGGCCGCGGAAATAACGCCTGCACAGTTGCTGACACTGATCTACACGGTTGAAGCCAAGGCGACACATAACAACGTGATCTACGACACGCTGGCCGCCGACCCGGGAAAGTACGCGTTGCACCAGTATGCCGATGTGTTCATCGACCTGGCATAACAACGCTAGCGGGTTCCAAAAACAACGATGGTTTTTCCCTTCACAGAGATAAGGTTCTGTTCTTCCAAGGTTTTCAGTACGCGGCCGACCATCTCCCGGGAACAGCCGACGATACGCCCGATCTCCTGGCGGGTGATCCGTATCTGCATACCGTCCGGGTGTGTCATCGCATCCGGCTCCTTGCACAGGTCCAGCAGCGTTCTGGCCACACGCCCGGTCACGTCGAGAAAAGCCAGGTCACCAACCTTACGACTGGTCTTGCGCAGACGTGTCGCCATCTGCGCGGCCAGCGCAAACAGAATGCCGGTATCATGTTCAGCCAGCTGGCGATAACGGCTGTAGCTGATTTCGGCCAGCTCACAAGCGGTGCGCGTCCTGACCCAGGCGCTGCGCGTCGACTCATCGAACAAGCCCATCTCACCAAAGAAATCACCCGGATTCAGGTACGCCAGGACGATTTCACGGCCATCGGAGTCTTCGATCAATACCGTGACGGAACCCTCGAGAATGTAATACAAAACATCCGGTTGGTCACCGGCATAGATGATCACACTCTTAGGCGGATAGCGCCTTCTATGACAATGTTCCAGAAACTTGTCGATCGATGGGTTACCTGTATCTTTCACCCTCGGTAATTTCGCCATTGTGTCTTCCACGTTATTTCTCACCTGTTAATAATATCAATTAATTCCTTGTAATATAGTAAAAACCAAAGAAATTACGATTATTTATTCTGAAACGGCCAAAAAAACTACTTGTCCAGCAAAAACCCGAACTATGGTAACCTTAGCGACCGGATTAATCTAGCAGCGAGATCACATGAAAGCACAAATTACATGGAAACAGGGTGTAAAGTTTGTTGCCGAATCTGAAACTGGACATACAATAGTCATGGATGGACCGCCGGAACACGGCGGCAAGAACCAGGGGCCAAGACCGATGGAAATGCTGCTGATGGGCATGGGGGGCTGTACGGCATTTGACGTAATTCACATTTTGCAGAAATACCGTCAACAGGTCAGCGACTGCGTGGTCGAGCTGACGGCCGAACGGGCGCAATCCGAACCGAAAGTGTTCACCAAAATCCATGGGCACTTCATCGTCAGCGGCTCCAAGCTCGACAGCGCCAAGGTGGAAAGAGCGATTCAGTTGTCGGCTGAAAAATACTGCTCGGCATCGATCATGCTGGGAAAAACTGCCGATATCACCTATGACTATGAAATCGTCGACGTCTAGCCCGCATTTCTCACCACCCTTATTCTGTGTTGGCGTGAACACTAGTGAGAAACCCGGGCCGGGCACAATCTGGACTATACTTGAGAACTTGAGCGGGGTACCAGGCAATGGCAAAAATGAGAAAAATAAAACTGCAGGGATTCAACAACCTGACAAAATCGCTCAGTTTCAACATCTATGACATCTGCTATACCAAGACTACCGCACATCAACGCGAATACATCGAATATATCGACGAGGCCTACAATGCCAACCGGCTGACCCAGATACTGGCCAATGTCGCCAGGATCATCGGCGCCAGGATCCTGAATATCGCCCACCAGGACTACGACCCATTGGGTGCCAGTGTCACCATGCTGATCTGTGAAAGTACAGACAGCAGTGAACAGCAAACGGAAGCCAGTCACCGCGACGACGAAATCACCGGGCTGCTGCCGGACACGATCCTGGCGCACCTGGACAAAAGCCACTTGACCGTGCATACCTATCCGGAAACCCATCCGGACGAAGGCATCAGCACCTTCCGGGTCGACATCGACGTGTCGACCTGCGGTACGACTTCACCGTTGAATGCGTTGAATCACCTGATCCACAGTTTCGAGTCGGACATTATCACGCTGGACTACCGGGTCCGCGGCTTTACCCGTGACGTGCGCGGCAAGAAGCACTTTATCGACCACAAGATCAACACCATCCAGAACTATCTGTCACGCGATATCATCAAGCGCTACCAGATGCTCGATGTCAATGTCTACCAGGAAAATATCTTTCACACCAAGATGATCCTGAAAGACTTCGACTTGGACAATT
>JALUUZ010000351.1 GCA_027021095.1 Gammaproteobacteria bacterium | reverse complement strand
GCGTTCGACATGCAGGAACTCAACACCATGCTTGACTATGCCAGCAGCGGCATCACCACACTGCTCGCGGCACAACGTGACGCACTGGCGGTCGAGCTCACAGGCTGAACCCGGCAATGAATAAAATCGTACTCGCCAGCAACAACCAGGGCAAATTACGTGAACTCCAGGCCATTCTCGACGGCACACGTCTTACCGCGGTGCCGCAGTCCGAGTTCGCGGTCACCGACGCAGAGGAAACCGGGCTGACCTTCATCGAAAACGCGTTGATCAAAGCGCGCCATGCCTCGGCCCTGGCCCGGCTGCCGGCGATCGCCGATGACTCCGGGCTGGAGGTCGATGCACTCGACGGTGCGCCGGGAATCTATTCAGCACGCTATGCGGGACCCGGTGCGTCCGACCAGGAAAACCTGCAAAAGCTGCTCGAAGCACTGCAGGACATCCCTGAACCACAGCGCAGCGCGCGGTTCCAGTGTGTAATCGTCTATCTGCGCCACCCCCAGGACCCGACACCGAAAGTCTACCAGGGCACTTGGGAAGGCCGTATCCTGTTTGCGCCGCAGGGCGACAACGGCTTTGGCTATGACCCGGTCTTCTGGGTGCCCACCCACCAATGCTCATCGGCACAACTGCCCGCCGAAGTCAAAAACGCGATCAGCCACCGCGGCCAGGCCCTGGCACGGTTCAAACAGTCCATCGATCAGCTGTAACCGGATTGGGAAACTCAACCGGGCGGCGGGGAAGCTGCCTGGGGCGGGTAGATCAAAGGTTCACGGTCTGCGATCCACAGCGGCTTCTGTTCCATCGCCAGCCTGAACAACTTCGATTGTTTGTGATAATCCAGCCATGACCAGACATGCGGGTAGAGCGCCTCGCGAAACCATTCCATCCCGGTTTTCGCAAACAGGTAGACAAACGGCAACACCGCGTAGTCCGCCAACGACACCCGGTCGCCAAACAGAAAACGCGAATCCGCCAGGTGCTCCTCGAGGCCGGCAAGAAAAAGCTCACAGTCCTTGCGGTAGACATCACGCGAATGCTCACTGTTTTCAGACCAGTGAATATAGTGCATGACATCGTTCGAAAAAGAACTGTCATTGATCCGGATCAGCCCCTGCATTTCCTCGAGTCCGTCGACCTCGAAATCGATCCAGCCTTCCGGGTCGTTCTTGAGCAACGCCCAATGCATGATCTTCAGGCTGTCATCGACGATATGCCCGTCGGCCAGGACCAAGACCGGCACCCTGGCTTCCGCCACCAGGTCGAGCACCTGCCTCGGCAGATGGTCACTGTCGACACTGCGCAACTCAAACTTGACACCGGCATACACCAGCGCGATCCGTGCGCGCATGGAATAAGGGCACTCATGCTCTGAATATAATATCGGGAGTTTCATCTCAACCTTTCTATTTGTTCTGGTTCTGGTCCGTTAAGGTCACTCTGCTGTCTGCCGAAAAAACAGTCTTTCCAGCCCACGACACGAATTGTACAAACTCACCAAAAGAAAACAACAGTTTTCGCACAACCCCCGGCCGTTGGCAACACTGGCAACGACTGATTTCCGTCGCACACCTGTACAACCGTCCTTCACCTCTACGGCGCATGTACGAAGAAGGCTGTAAACAGTTGATTTTACAGGACGGACAAGCCGTTCCATCCACCCTGCAGCGGTAATGCACCGCATACTGGTCTGACCTTGCAAAATTCCTGCCCCGCACGAATTCTGCTAAAGTAGCAGGATGCCTGCCGTCAGCGTCTATCTCCACCTCCCCTGGTGCGTGCGCAAATGCCCCTACTGCGATTTCAACTCCCACCCATTGGCAGCAACAGGCCGGGCGGAATGGGATGCAGACACTGAACAACGGTATACGGCCGCGCTGCTGCGCGATATCCGCCACCACGCGAGCATGCACGATGCCTGCACGATCAATACAGTCTTTATCGGCGGCGGCACGCCGAGCCTGTTCTCGGCACACGCGATCGGTCAACTCCTCACTGCGCTGGATCAGTGCTGGCCATTCACCGCTGACACCGAAATCACCCTGGAATCCAACCCCGGCACCTTCGAC
>JALUUZ010000350.1 GCA_027021095.1 Gammaproteobacteria bacterium | reverse complement strand
TCTCTGGACCAACCGGAGTACTGGCTCAACGACAAGCTGGAGCCTGCCAGCGCGGTGGATGGGGAGCATGGCCAGCGGTTGTTGATTCACCGGGTCGATCGTGGGCGTGGCGTAGCCTGGGTATTGATGGGCCGCGGCGATGACCTGCTGGTCAACGGGGTCCGGCTTGCCGGGGGCGTCAGGGTCCTCCAGCACAAGGACCATGTGTTGCTTGGCCAGGCCGAGGCGTGTTATTCCGCCGAGTCTGTGGTCCGGGTCGAGACCTACCAGGACAAAGACAAAATCTTCTGTCCGCGGTGTAAGCTCGAAGTGACACCGGGCCAGCGGATAGTGGCCTGTCCAGGCTGTGAGCTGGTCTATCACCAAGACGAAGAGGCAGGGCTGTTGTGCTTTACCTTCGCCGAGACCTGCGTCAACGGGCACAGCACCCGGTTCGACGGTGTGCTGCAATGGCAGCCTTCTCAGGAGCTGCTGTGATGGCGGCGGTGGTACAGGTCGGTACTGGTAATATCGGCTCACACCTGAGTATGCTGCTTGCCCGGATAGCCGATATCGACACGTTGTCTTTGGTCGACCCGGATTCGATCAGTGCAGCGAATGTCCAGGCACAGAACTTTGCTGCAGGCGATATAGGACGCCTCAAGGTCGAGGCCTTAGGCGAGGCGCTAAGCAAGATTCGACCCAGGCTTGCGTTGCAATTGCTGTCTCAGCGAGTCCAGGCCTTACCTGTAGGCGTTCTCAACTGTGATCTATTGGTAGGCTGCGTGGATAACCTCAGCACCCGGCTGTACCTGAACCAGCTGGCCTGGAGATGGGGGCTTGTGTACCTCGATTTGGGCGTCAACGCCGAGCACTATCTGGTCAGGGCGACGTTATACGACCCGGGTTTTGCGCAGGCCGCCTGCCTGGAATGCGCGATGACAGACGCGGAGTATGAGGAGATCGAGCAGCAGCTCCCTTGCCAGCAGGAACTGGAGGTCCCGTCGACCGGGGCACCGGCGCACCTGGGCGCACTGGCCGCTGCATACGGGGCGAATTTTGCGGCGGCTGTGATCCATCGAAGGCACCAGGAGTTGATCAACCGTCAATTGCTGATCGAGGCCAGGCACAACCGGATTCATTTTACAAGATATCAAAAAAATCCTGATTGCCGGTTCGATCACCACAGCTGGGTCACGCTAAAGACCATACCGGTGAACACGGTGCTTGATCTGTTGCTCGGCAGCGAAGCCAGTTTGCGTATCGAGGGTGGCGGTTTTCTTTGCAGAGAGAGCTGCCCGGCATGCGGGCAGCAGGGCTCAGGGATCCTTTACCTGGCAAAGCGGCTTGGCGGTAAAAGCTGCCGCCGCTGCGGGACTGCGATCACAGCGACTGCCGACAGTCTCCGGCACCGGCTTAGGGCTGACAGTATTCCGGAAGATTTTCTGAGGCTAAGCCTGGGGCAGCTGGGCCTGGTGCCTGGTGATGTGGTGCTCAAGGAGTGCAGTGATCGGCAAGAGGTATTGCTGCTTGCCGGCGAAGAGCTGGCAGCGGAGAGACAGAAATCTACGTGTACGGGAGGCGGTCATGACCGATAAGGTGTTCAAGGCGTTTTTGGCCGGACAGACGGCGCAGCTTCAGGCCCTGGCTGCCGACAGCGATATCTTTGAACTGGGCATGGTAGTCGAAACATTGTTTGGCTTGACGTTTCATTGCCGCGGGTTGATCGAGACTGAGGAGGGAGAAATCATCGAGCATGATCTGTTCAACGTCGTGTTGAATGTCGATCCGGACTACCTGCGCAAGCCGGTCGATGATCCAAGGTTGATGGTTTCGATGGTCGAGACCAACACCTTTCATCCGAATATTGCAGGGCACGTGATCTGTCTTGGAAAAATCAACGCCGCCACGCCGTTGACTGCACTTGTCACGCAGATCTACGAGATTCTGAGCTACCAGAAGTACAACACGGTGGAATACGATGCGCTCAACCCCAAGGCCTGTGCCTGGGCCAGGGAGAACCAGCACCGCCTTCCAATCGATGACAGGAGCCTTATTCGTCGGCCACAGTAAATAAGCAGAACAGGAGA
>JALUUZ010000349.1 GCA_027021095.1 Gammaproteobacteria bacterium | reverse complement strand
GCTTTTTCTTCTCTACGCTTGATTTTCATCCTGATTGTAACTTTGGCCAAAATGCCGACGCATTTTTATTTTTTGATGAAAAACATCCTGGCTCCATAGGGCAGGCATTGATTGGTAATGCATTGTTTAAGCTTGTGGAGGATTTTGATTGGGAAGAGAATAAAGATGATGATGACGGTGATGACGATAACTTTTATATTCTACCAAGGTGAAATTCGCTAGGGATTCCAACGAAGGACTGCGAGAGTCAGGTTTCTTCATCCCTGTACTCACCTGCAACAAATAGTAAAGCCTAGTACACCGTCAATAGCCTTGACGGTGTACTATACTAGGTGTGCTAAGTGGTCGAACCATCTGGACATACCCTGGAGGATTCTCTCTCTTTGTTGTCTGTCCACAAAGCATGTGCAAATCGGGCGAAACCGAAAGGTTATCTTCTTGAAGAAAAACGTGGAAACTGCCGATACAGGCAGTTGACTACAGAGTATGCTTACCGCAGAATCGACACTGATGAGAAAATTCCTGATCGCCATATTATTACTGACGAGCCTGTGCTCCAGTTCGACCTTTGCCTGGGATAAACACCCCGCATCGCTGTCAAACTATGGGGTGGTCGTTGCCATGGATATGGCCACCGGTCTGGGTCATGATCATTCCGGTGACCTTTCCGACAATTTCCCCCAAAACGGGTCGTATCCGGATGACCATTGTGGCCATGGCGCGGCACATCTGGTGGGCATTTTTTATGACGCCTCGTTGACAGCACTGAATATCGACCACAGCTACCGTGCGGTTGCGGTGGTTTCTTTATCTTCCCTGTATATCTCTCCGCTACTCCGACCTCCTATCGTTTAATCCTTTTGTCTTTTTTTCGTGCATGGCTGTGCTTGTTGCGGCGATGCGTGCTTTTTTTGTAAAAGATTTTTGAAGGATTATTCTTATGTTGTTTACACGTATTTTTTATATGGGTGTTTGCATTTGTTGGCTATTGCCCACGGCAACAGTAGCGGATGTCGGCATTTCTCCCGGTATTAGTCGTACCACTGACAGCACTACTAACACCACCACAGGGGCGGATAAAATCGATCCGGCACTGCCTGCATTTATCAAACAGGTCTGGGCAGAAAGCCCCGCTGTGCAAGGGGCTCAGGCAGCCATAGAGGCTGCGCAGGCCCGTCGCGACGGGGCAGGCAGGCCGTTGCACAATCCGTCACTGGGGCTGGATGCTGAGCGTACCAATATCAATACCGGCACCATTGGGTTGACCCAGACGCTGGACTGGAGTGACAAGCAGGGTGCATTGGTCACTATTGCCAAACAGGAGCAGCAGGCTATTCAGGCTGCTTTCCAGGAAGTTCGGCGCAGTACGGCACTGGAGGCACTCACTGCGTTAGTGGATTTTTCCACTGCCCGTGAAATGCAGAAACTGGCGAAGCATCGCATGCAATTGATGCAGACGCTGGTGGACACGGCAACACAACGTCAGGCAGCAGGCGATATGCAGGCACTGGATGTGATATTGGCTCAAGTGGCGTACAGCGAGGCATTGATGACGCAGGCGGAGGCGGAAAGCACATTGAGTGAAGCCGAGGCGGCCTTGCAGGCGGTCAGTGGTTTGATGCAATCACCGTCACAATCGTCGCCACAATGGCCATCATTGCCCAGTGCGCTCGCGTTACCTTCTGCACAACAAACAGAACGCACGACATTTGAAACCCTGCCAAAGCTGGCCATGTTGCGCAGTCGTATGGAAGTGGCCAGAGCGCGGGTCAATCTGGCACAAAAAGCAGGGCGCAGTGATCCTACATTAGGTATTCGGGCCGGTCGGGAAGACAGTGAAACGCTGTTGGGGCTGAGTCTGGAAATCCCGCTTTTTGTGCGCAACAGCTTCAAGGCAGAGGCGCGTGCGGCCTCTCATGAAGCTATCGCTGAAGAGCAGGTCTATCGTGATGCTTGGCGACGTGCCAGAGCTTACTTTGCCGGTGCGCTTGCGCGTTATCAAAATACCAGTCGTGCCTGGAGTGTTTGGCTGGCAGGAGGCCAACAGGCTCTGCGCGAGCAAATGAGTT
>JALUUZ010000348.1 GCA_027021095.1 Gammaproteobacteria bacterium | reverse complement strand
GACACAGACCCTGTCGGCAAAGCGTCGCACCAGGTTCAGGTCGTGGGTAATCAGCAGCACCGACATACCCGTGTCTTTCTGGATTTGCGCCAGCAGGTCGAGTATCTGCTGCTGGATGGTTACATCCAGCGCCGTGGTCGGCTCGTCGGCGATAAGCAGGTCGGGATCACAGGCCAGCGCCATGGCGATCATCACGCGCTGGCGCTGACCACCCGACAGCGAATGCGGAAACACATTGACCTTCTGTTCCGGCTGGCGAATACCCACACGCTCAAGCAGTTCGACAACACGTTGACGCCTGGCCTCAGGATCCATGGTTTTGTGCAGGATCAGCACTTCCTCGATCTGCTGGCCGATGGTGTAGACCGGGTTCAGCGAGGTCATCGGCTCCTGGAAGATCATGGAAATATTCTTGCCACGAATATCCAGCAGCTGCGATGTGTCCATGGCCAGAATATTCTGCCCCCGGAAGCTGATCATGCCCCTGCCCGAATAGATCGTGTGCGCCTCGTCATGCAGGCGTAGAATCGACAGCGCGGTAACTGATTTTCCTGAACCCGACTCTCCGACAATGGCCAGGTTCTCACCAGGCATAATATCAAACGAAATATCATCAATAATCTTCGTAACGCCCGAGTGCGTATCAAAAGACACAGAAAAGTCCTTAACACTCAGCAATGCTTTTTCACTATTCACTATTTACTATTTACTATTCACTATAAGTTATTCACTGCTTTCTCGTGTCCAGCGCTTCACGCAAGGCCTCACCGATAAAGATCAGCAGCATCAATGTTCCCACCAGCACGATAAACGCGCTCAATGATAACCACCAGGCCTCGATGTTTTCCTTGCCCTGTGCCAGCAACTCGCCCAGGCTGGGCGTGGTAGGTGGCACACCGAGGCCGAGAAAATCCAGGCTGGTCAGCGCCAGGATGGCGCCGCTGATACGAAACGGCAGAAAGGTAATCACCGGCGTCATGCTGTTGGGCAACAGGTGGCGACTCATAATGGTGAAATTGGACAGCCCCATGGCGCGCGCGGCACGCACATAATCCAGGTTGCGCCCGCGCAGGAACTCGGCGCGCACGTAATCCGACAGCCCCATCCAGCCGAACAGCGACAGCAGGATAATCAGCAGCCAGATACTCGGCTGGAAGATCGAGGCAAAGATGATCAGCAGGTAGAGTTCGGGCATGGAAGACCAGACTTCGATAACACGCTGCATGATCAGGTCGGTCTTGCCGGAAAAATAGCCCTGCACCGCGCCGGCAACGATGCCGATAAACACACCGATAACCGTCAGGGCAAAGGCAAACCAGACCGAAATGCGAAAACCGTAGACCACGCGCGCCAGCACGTCGCGGCCGCGGTCATCGGTGCCGAAATAGTTCTGCGACGATGGTGGCGCAGGGTTGGGCAGGTCACTGTTGAAGTTGATGGTGTTGTAGCTGTAGGGAATGAGCGGCTCGATCATCCAGTTACCGTTTTTCGTCAGCTGCTTGCGCACAAAGGGATCGGTATAGTCGGCTTCGGTTTCAAAGTCGCCGCCGAAGGTGGTTTCGGGATAGGACTGGATCACCGGAAAATAATAGTCACCGTTGTATTTCACGATCAGCGGTTTGTCATTGCACAGTACCTCGGCAAAGAAACACAGGACGAAGAGAATACTGAACAGCCAGAGACTGACGTAACCGCGGCGGTTTTTTCTGAAACGCAGCCAGGCGCGCTGCCCGGGTGACAGGCTGATACGCTCCTGCGATGTCATTTTCGAGAACAGCTTCATTACTTGTCCACCGATTCAAAATGAATACGCGGATCGATCATGACGTAACTGATGTCTGCCAGCAGCTTGGCAACCAGGCCGAGGATGGTAAACAGGTAAAGCGTGCCCAGCACCACCGGGTAGTCGCGTTTCAGCACTGACTCGTAGGACAGCAGGCCAAGGCCGTCCAGGGAAAAAATGGTTTCAATCAGCAGGCTGCCGGTAAAGAAGGCGCCGATAAAGGCCGCGGGAAAACCGGTGACCAGCGGAATCACTGCATTACGCAGGACATGACGATAGAGTACCGCG
>JALUUZ010000347.1 GCA_027021095.1 Gammaproteobacteria bacterium | reverse complement strand
AGGACCTGACATCGGCGCGGCAAAAAAACGAGCCGGTGAATTACGCGGGACGATATAGTCGTAAGTATGTACGATCATCGGCACATGCACCGCCGAACCACCCGGCCTGTCACGCAGGCCGGCCAGCTTTGTATAGCCTGCTCTGACTGCGTCCATCAGCTCACGCAATGCAGTGTCATCACAATAGTCCTCTGGTGACACCACCTCGGCCGGGTCACGCCCGACCGAACCCAGCAGAATCTCATCGGCCGTGTCGATCAGGTCATTGCCACCGCCGGAAAGCAGGATCGCATCCCAACGATAGCCTTCCGGACCCAATGCTTCGCGCAACGCGCGGTTGCTGACGATCTGTGACATATGCTTGATCGTGTCTCCAGGCGTGGCACAGTTGACGATCAGTACCGGTCGGTCGAAACGCAATGTAAACAGCAGATTCGACGCTGGAATCCCCCCTACCGTAAACCAGGAGTCTCCCTCGGCCAGCAGTATAAATTCATAGCCGGGTTCCTCGCCATTGAACTCATCCCATGAAATCACATCAGCGGTATAGGACACCTTCTCTCCTCCATAAGGTCAGTTGTCTGTCTTCGAATATCGTCAGTGTTGAGACGGCGCCTCGAGCACCAGGTCCTTGATGCTGACACTGAAGCGCGAGCCGGTATCGTCGCCGTCCGCCATCAGCCACAATCCCACGACCTGCAAAGTCCGGTCGAACTGGTATGTGACCTGGGTAAACCTGTCCGCCGCCACCCGGCGGTTGATCGCCACGATGCGGATCGACCGGTCATAGGGGCTGAGCCAGGATTCACCGTAACCATGCCGTGATGAAATGGCAACGTAGGTGATCTTCGCAGCCGGCAGACGCATATGGCGCTGTGTCATCTTGATCCATGCCGGTGCGAAAAAAGGAACCGCCGGGGCCTTGCCATGCAACATCAGCCCGATACGAAAATAGGCATCGTCACCAGCCTTGCTTTTTTCGTGCTGCTTCGACCTGACACGGAGCCTGCCACGCAGTTTCCACCGGAAGCTGATACGCCTGACCGGGCGTACCTTATCGAATGCGTACAACAATGCAGACGCTGAATTCTCGACCCTGGCCAACAGCCTGTCCCGAAGATTGTAATAGTGCGTCGGCTTTATTCCCTTAAAAGTAATATGTTTATAGGCAGACACCATCAGGTCGATTCGTTCCGCCTCGAGTGGCGAAACACCTCCCAACGATACGGCAATCACAACAGCCCCGCTCATGGATAGTTTCATTTGCTCATTTCAATACCAACAACAAGAACCAGCAGCCTGACACAGAAAACCCCGGCAAGTACAAGTAGAGCAACTTAACCCAAAATCCTGCCCGGCGCAATCACCCGGTTTGTCTTTCTTAAGCAGCATTCATCGCGAAACAGCACAAGAATGCGGTCTGGACGGCTCAAGTCGCATTTCGCCGACAAATTTCTATACTTGCAGCATAGCCCGAATTTAACCCACCACGCTGACGGGAAGCAGAGCGGACCTGGCGGCAAACCGACTGATTGCACATTGAGCACAACAACAGACAATCCCGGCGCACCCCAACGCCTGCGTACCAATGCCTTTCTCTACATTGCCGGACGCATGGCCAACCTGCTGCTGGCACCAGTGACACTGATCATTCTGCCGGGTTATCTTGGTGAACAGGCATACGGCCAGTTCAGCTACTGGTTTTATCTGCTTTCTATCTATATCGTCATTATCGACCTCGGCTCACAGCCACTACTGCGCCGTTACCTGCCTGAATTACGCCATCAAAAGCCAAGCAGCGCCTATACACTGTTCATCAAGACCCAGGCGGTCAAGCTGACACTGTTTATCTTGTTTTTGGCCAGCCTGCTTTTTCTGAAATCCAGCTGGATCACTGCGTTACTGGTGCTGGCCGCGTTTATCGCCGCCCTGTGTATCAATCTTGCCGATATTGCCTACGCATTCCAGCACATGGGACTGCATACACTGCCAATCCTGTCACGCCGCTTGTTCCGTATTCTACTGGTACCAATGTTCTATCTGCTCTGGGGAGTGAATGGAATTATCGCGGC
>JALUUZ010000346.1 GCA_027021095.1 Gammaproteobacteria bacterium | reverse complement strand
AGGTTGCCGTCCTTGTCCCTGAAGCTGGCGCCGGGTTTCAGCGGAATTTCCTTACCCTTGAGCAGCGTCTCGACCGCCTCGAACTGCCAGGTGCCTTTGCGGCAGGCCTGGTGCAGAAGCTGCTCGCCCAGGTGCGAGCCCCCGTCCTGGTATTCGCTGATCGCAGTAATCTGCCGTTGATCCCAACAGGCGTGCACGACACGCAGATCGCCAAGATCCAACCACAGCGGCAAGGTTCTGAACCAGTTGATGACCTCCGCACAGCCAGCCGGGTCATCACGGTAAGCATCGAGAAAGGCCTGGTGCTGGCGGCGGTGCTTTTCAGAATGCGGCCTGAGGTAACCGCCGCTCTCCTCGTCAGGGGTATGGTAGGCAATCGCGTTGAACTCATGGTTGCCCATCACCGCGAGCGCAGCCCCGGCCTCCATCATGGCCCTGACGAGGCCGACCACCTCGCGCTGATAAGCACCGCGGTCGATGAAATCACCAAGAAAGACAACCTGCCGCGTGGGATGCGCATAGGCACCACCCTGCAGGCGATAACCGAGAGCCTCCAGCAGTGCCTCTAAAGACCGGCAGCAGCCGTGGATGTCGCCGATGATGTCGTATTTTTTGTTCATGTTTGTTGGCTCCTAATTCTGAATATACCATTACTGTCAATTTTGTTTAAGACAGGATTAATCCACGTCAAACATTGACCCCCTGCGCCGGAAACGCAATAATCAAACTGACCGCTGCAAACCAACGCAGCGATCTGAAAAACGAATCAACCGACCAGCAGGCGCAAAGGAGCTTTCCATGTCCCGTTTCTACGAGATAGAACCCACTCCGGAAAACTACTGGCGCGCGATCATTCTATTCGGCCGGAACACTGCTTCTTACAAATTCGCTCTCGCCAAGGCCTTGTTCGATCTACGAAAGCAGGACAAAACCGTTATTACACTGGATGAACTGGCAGTCCCTTATGCACATCACCTGTGCGAGCACCTGAAACACCATCCCAAGCAGGGCACCAACGACAAAAGCGCCTTTCTCGAACAGCTGCGCGCATTCAACAATGGCGATATCGATCACGATGAAATGCTGCAACAAACCATCCGCCGCGGTTTCAATTATGTACTGGATGCTTTCCATAATGTTCACGGCAGTACTATCGATACCGCCTTTTTCGTCAATGAGCGCAAAACCGGCAACCGGATACATCTTACGGACGCATTCTTCAAACTCGGCGAACAGAAGCAGCTTGCCGATCTCGAACAGGAGACTGAGGCGCGCTGGCGGCTGGTAGAGGCAGCGTGGGAAAACAACATCTCGCGCAACCTGATGCTGGTCGAATACGAAGAAAGCAGCCAGTGCCTGATCGGCGTCAATGCCATTCAGCGCACCAACGTCACCTCGGCACGTCCTGCACTGAACGGCTACCAGAAAGGACGCTGCTTCTACTGCTTCCGCGAAATTTCCATCGTTCACGGTGCCCCGGACAGCGCTGAGGTCGACCACTTTTTTCCACACATGCTGAAACAGTGTGATCACAACAAACCGATCGACGGCGTGGCCAACCTGGTCCTTGCATGCCAGGAATGCAACCGGGGACCGAACGGAAAATTCGAAAGACTGCCGTCCTTGCCACTGCTCGAACGGCTGTTCAACCGCAACGAATACCTGATCTCGTCCCACCACCCGCTGCGCGAGACGTTGATGGCGCAGACCGGTTCCACGAGCAAAAAACGCGAAGAATACATACAGGAAGCCTATAACTGTGCAACGCTTTTCGTCGGTGCCGGCAAGCGGAAATGGCAGCCTACCCCGCAGGGTGAGGCGATTTTTTGAATATCAGGTTATGCCACTCCAACCCCCTGCCGGTTTCATCACTCGTTTCGCGGTACAACAGGGCCGCACCGGAGACGGCGAACACGGAAATCAGCTCGTCGACGGCAACAGGTGTATAGAGTTTCCCATCCTCACGCTGGTCACTGCTGTCGGTATGCCGGAACGAGACCAAGACCACCCCGCCATCGACGGTGACACGTAGCAGATTTTCGACCGCCGGTTCGACCTCATCGGCAGGCAGATGCATCAGA
>JALUUZ010000345.1 GCA_027021095.1 Gammaproteobacteria bacterium | reverse complement strand
GTAGGAAATGCCGACTACGAATGCATTGTCCTGGTCGACACCGTTGCGGTCCTCACCACCGAGAATCCCGGTAAAGTGAACCTTGGCCCCGGTATTGCCGATCGGGTGTGACAGGGTCACGTCCAGGTGGCGAAAACCGTCCTTGTCGCCCAGCGTGGTATCGAACTTTCCTGTTTCCTCGTAGGTGTAGTAACCGAGCTTGACATTCAACTCCCATTTACGTGGCAGCTTGGTGCCATAAGACAGGGTCCAGTAGGTATCCCCGGCATTACCCCAGAAAATATCATTGGTCAGGGTTTGAAAGCCAAAAGTAAACGGTCCAAACCCAATGCTGCCTGTCGCTTCCAGGCCGTTGAAGTCATCCAGGTTGGCATACAGGTATTGAATAAAACCAAGACTCCAGCTCAGCGAGCCGATCTTGCCTTTGTAGCCAGCATAGACATCGAATTCAAAACCGTCTGAAGTACGGCGCGAGGCGGCCGGCTTGGAAGTCAACGGCAGGGATGATTCGCTGTAGCCTAAAGAAGAACCCCAGACACCGGCGTAGAAGCCATTGTCTCCCTGCGACCAGTCGATACTGCCCTGCAGCGCCACGCTGCTGTCTTCCGGTGCGTTAGTGATACCACGCAGAATATATTGTGAATAGACTCCAATATTCCCGCTCCAGTTGCTTTTTGTTCCGCCCGCCTGCACGACCGCGACTGACGACATCATCATCCCGGCACAAATCAGCAAGCCGATTTTTTTTGTCAAGCTCATTATTTTCTCCTCGTGTTTACTGCCGAATAAACTTTATCCAAATAAAAGCCGATCCGGGTTTTACTGTCCTGGTTCAAGATTCAATCCCTTGCCCGGTCTTATTATTCTGATAAACCTGCATTTAACATGGCAAAATCATTGCCATGTTTTTAATCTCTTTTTTAAACAATAACTTAATTTGTTTTCGCAAAAAATCTTCGGAAAATTCAGTGCTGATTCGCACTAGGACTGTGCACTGGATTCAGGCTGGCGTACTAATTTAGGGCAAAGACCGGTGTTTTGTCTTAATTCATTAGTACTTTCTTATACTCTAGCCCGCATTTCTCACCACCCTTCTACTACGATGGCACAATGGCGCGGCATGGCTGGCTTTCGCGGTCGAGGAGCACGCAGGCAAGGGTACAGTGCACACCAACGAATGGACAATGACATGGCACGTGACGGTGTGCGCAGCACACCAAAGGATTTACACCAAGAAAATGTCATCTGCGGAAGAATCGCCACGTGGCACCATTTGATTTGCCTTGGTGTTGGTGCATACAACGCACCCTACCTCGTCATGACGGTGTGCGCAGCACACCAAAAGATTTACACCAAGAAAATGTCATGCACCAAAGTAGGGTGCGTTGTACGCACCAACACTAGCGCGCGCTCCCCAACCGCCGCAACACAACGACGACAGACAGGTAACCGGTCACGCATAGCAACACGGACGTCAGCAACAGGCCACTGCCATAAGCGAGTACCAACGGCTGCTGCTGCAGGTCGGCAAGATGCAGGTAGACATGGACTGACAGGAAAACCATGGCGCCAGCCCATGCCCAGACCGACCTGAACCGGCGGCCGAGCGCGGCCAACGCCCCAACGGCAAGCAAGCCGAACAGGTGTGCCGGCGCCAGTATCGGATGCAAGGCTCCGTCAAACAAGGCGTCTAAAGACGTACCACTGAACTCAGCATGGCCTGGGTGAGCCGATAACGCTGCCGGCATCAAGACCAGAACCACCAGTACCAATAAACCAGGTTTTGTATTCATTTTCTATTCCTCCTATCCACCTAGCCCGCCAAACCCCTGTCACCCAGGCACGGCCTGGGACAGCATACCCTGTTCGATGATAAATGCCTCGACCTGCCCAAGCCCCTCGCCGGCTTTCAGGTTGGTAAACACGAACGGCCTGTCAGCACGCATTTTTTTTGCATCCCGGCGCATGACATCGAGTGACGCCCCCACCTGGGGTGCCAAGTCCGTCTTGTTGATCACCAGCAGGTCCGAGCGCGTAATCCCCGGCCCGCCCTTGCGCGGGATCTTGTCGCCGGCGGCGACAT
>JALUUZ010000344.1 GCA_027021095.1 Gammaproteobacteria bacterium | reverse complement strand
GGGGCGTCGCTGAATCGGTGCGACCTGCGCAACGCAAAATTCGTCGACAGCAGCCTTCGCGACGCCAGGTTGCACAATGCCAGGTTCGAGAACGCCGACCTGTCCGGGGCGGACCTGCGTGGCGCCAGGTTGTGCCAGGTAGACCTGCGCGGTGCCAGGCTGACAGGCAGCAGGCTGGACGGCGCACGGTTCGAATCATGCCTGCACGATGAATCGACCGACTGGTCCGGCACCGAGCGGCCTGGCGAAGGCCTGCTCTGGCGTGGCAAGGGCCCTGACCCTGTATGGCTGGCCTTGGTGGAAGCGCGTAAAAAAGCCGAGGGGCCGGTGGACATGGAGACGTTTATGCAACGGCTGAACGACAGCATCGATTCCAGCCGTGTAAGGAAGGCGCTGGCGATGCTCAAAAAAGACGCCTTTCAGCTGTATGTCGATGTCAACGACGAGGAATTGATCGGCGTCGTGAAAAGCCAGAATGATCCTGACCTGGTCTATTCCTGCAGGCTGCATTCATCCGGTACTTTTTCCTGCTGCACCCAAAACCTCAATCCCTGCGGCGGACTGCGCGGCGCACTGTGCAAACACCTGATGGTACTGCTGATCGGACTGGCCAATGCCAACGAGATGGATGCAAACACACTGGATGACTGGGTACAGCGCAGCCTGCTTCACAAGCCGGAACTGGACAAGGACACGATGAGCGCCATCCTGTTGAAATACAAAGGCGCAGACGCAGGAGAGATCGACTGGCGCCCGACGGAAACAGTACCAGAGGACTTTTATGCGTTCTGACCGGGCCAAGTAGGACGATGGAGCAGGAACTGGAACAGATCGTTCACTGCCTGCAGCAACTGCAGGCGGAATTCGAGGACCTGGCAGTCGGCGGCTTGCGCAACCTGGGACCGGAACATCTGCCGTTGCTGCACAGCCTGTGTGAACAGCTGGATGCCATCGGCGCCCGGCATACCGGCAGCCGCCTGCAGACGCTGGCCACCGCGATCGAACGCGACGACAAGAACGCAGCATCCGCGCTGATGCAGGCACAGGCCGGCCTGCGGCTGTTCGAACGTATTCTGACCACCGAGACCATGAAAAAAAATCTGCGCCGGATGATCGACTTGGAGCGTACCAACTCATGAACCTGCCCGCGCCAGACCAACGCCAGGCACTGGCAGCGCTGCTGCAGAACATCCTGTCGGCAGTCGAGGATCTGCTGCTGACCGGCCTGGCCGCAGCAACGGAGAAGACCCAGCAGACCCTGGCGGTTTCTTTCCAGGCCGCCTCCAGGCACCAGCTGCTGCGGCTCGGCTCGACCTTACGCGTGGCAATCGAAGAACTCGGACGCTTTACCAGGAATGACCCGGCGTTTTCGCGGCGGCGCTTCAGTTTTTTTCTGAACCGCGCCTGGATGCTGGCCAGCGGAATGACCAAGGCGCTGGAGCAAAACGATGCCAACCGCTGGAACCGCCTGACCTGGCGTGCCGGCGGCCGGACAATCGAGTCAGTGGATGTGGTTACGCTGGGCGTGATGAAGCGGGTCGTCCCCAATGCGTTTGCCGCCTTCGAATTCCGCCTGCGGACGCTGGGGGATGCCGGTACGCTCAAGGACGGTACCTCCCTGGTATGGTCCAATGTCTTTCCGCTCAAGGCCGGCACGGACATCCCAGCGGAAGCCTACTTGCACTTGCCACTGCCACAGAAGTTCAAAGCTGCTGAGATGCTGGATGCCAGGGTGGTCACGCTCGGGCCGGTCACTGTCACTGAAGACAGCCGAATCAACCTGCTGCAGGACACCCGGCTGCACCAGCACCCGGAGCCGTTTACCGACTGGCAGCGGTTCCTTCACTGGGACAAACAGGCCGCACTGCACCGGCTGGAATCCTATACACCAGGGCCGTTCGACCTGGAAGTGGAGCTGCAGGAAGAGATTACCCTGTTCGACTGGGAACTCGGCGAAGCGGAGCAAACCGACAGGGGACAGCTGACACTGTTGCCGTTGATCACCGACACGGCGGTCTGCTACTGCCCGGCCGGCACCAGTGACGAATTCAGCGGACTTCGCGATACCCTGCACACACTGCGAAAGAAGAAGAAAAAACCTCCGTTGTACGGGGTGCTGCACTACGAAATGTGCCGCTTTATGTTTCAACCGCTTACGCTCTACGGCGCGGCAGGCCCGCAACCGCTGATGCTGGCCAGGGAAAAGTTCAGCCAGGCCGCGCTGGTCAAAGCACTCAACTTTACATAAGGAGCCCTCATGCCCAGAAAAAACACGGCAACCCAGGACAAAGGCGCGGGCAGACTCAGGCAGCCTGCAGAAATTCAGTACCGGGAACAGCTGCAAGCCCTGGCCAGCGTGGATGACACTGACCGCCCGGAGAACTGGCGGCTGTCACCGGCCAGTGTACTGACCTATATACTGGGTGGTGAAAAAATCACGACGACTGTAAAAGGCAAAAAGAAAACTGTCGAGATCACCAGGAAGTTCTACGGTGACCGATCGATCGTCGAACGCGCGATCGTCACGCTGGCATCCGACCGCGCGCTGCTGCTGGTGGGTGAACCGGGTACCGGAAAAAGCTGGCTGTCGGAACACCTCGCCGCAGCGATCAGTGGCGACTCGACTTTGACCATTCAAGGCACCGCGGGCACGACCGAAGAACACTTGAAATATTCCTGGAACGTGGCACGCGTGATCGCCGAGGGGCCGACAGCGGACAACCTGATCCCGGCACCGACGATGATCGCCATGCAACAGGGCAGACTGCTGCGCTTCGAGGAGTCGACCCGCTGTGTGCCCGACGTGCAGGACGCCCTGGTCTCGGTACTGTCCGACAAGGCGATCGCGATCCCGGAGCTGCCGGACGCCAACATGGTATGGGCAAAACCCGGGTTCAACATCATTGCCACCGCCAATTCGCGTGACCAGGGCGTCAACGAGCTGTCCGCCGCGCTCAAGCGGCGCTTCAACTATATCCATATCCCGGTGGTTGCCGACGCGAAAACAGAAGTACAGATCGTCAAGCAGCGTGCGACTGAACTGCTGCAACGCTATGCACTGCCGACCAAGGTTCCACCGCCGGTCATCGAACTGATCACCACGGTATTCCGCGAAATCCGCGAGGGCAAGAGCAAAGAGGGCGTCAGCCTGAAACAACCGTCGACGACCCTGTCGACCGCAGAGGCGATCGGCGTGACGATCGAATCTGCACTAAGAGCCTCGTATTTCGGCGGCGATACCGTGGCCGGTGAAGACATCGCCAGGAACATCGTCGGCTCGATCGTCAAGGAAGATCTCAACGACCTGGCCGCGTTAAAGGAATATGCCAAGCTGATCGCACAGAAGCGTGCCGCCAACAACAAGGTCTGGAACAGTTTCTATCAAGGCGTACAACAGGTGATCCGCCAGTGACGGCGCTGCCTTGGGACGCACAGGCAGTACGGCAGGCTGCAGACACTGTCCTCGCCGAAGCACTTTACTGGTTTCCGGTCAGGCACCACTCTCCGGCCGCGGCACGCCACCTGGCGGCCGCGATCGAAAGAAGGAAGCCAAAGGTTATTTTTATCGAAGCCCCGGCCGATGCGCAGGCACTGCTCCCTTATATCGTCGATAAAAAGACCAGGCCGCCGATCGCGGTCTATTCCTCGTACCGCGACGACGACAACACGCTGGGGCTGGCCGGGATCGCCAGCCCGGCCGCAGAGATCCCACCCCGGTTTTCCAGTTGGTATCCGATGACCACCTATTCGCCCGAATATGTCGCGCTGAAGACCGCCGCAAGGCTTGGGCTGGAGGTGGTGTTGATGGATCTTCCCCACCACGCGCTGATCGAACCGGCGAACGCCGCCGCGGGACAGGCTGCGGAGGACACCACGACACTGAATCGGTATCCCGAAGACCAGCTGTACCAGCGGCTGGCGCAGGAAGCCGGGTTTCGCGATTGGGACGAAGCCTGGGACAGCCTGTTCGAATTCGGTGAATACAGCGCCGACCTGTCGCGCTTCCGCAAGGAGCTTGCGACCTTCTGCGCCGCGGCGAGGCTGGGCTCGGACCCGGCGCGGCTGGCGGCCGACGGCACCCTGGCGCGCGAACGCTTTATGTGGAGGACCATCACCAACACGCTGAAAACCAGAAAAATAGAGGCCGCCGAGGCCATGGTGGTCTGCGGCGGATTTCACCTGTTCCTGGACCGCCAGGATCCTCAGCCGCCGCCAGGCCTGCCTGCGGGGTCGACCTTCAACGCGGTGATGCCCTACTCTTTTTTCCAGATTTCAGCGCTGTCAGGCTATGGTGCCGGTAACCGCGCGCCACGTTTCTACCAAGTGGTCTGGGAGCTTGGTGCCAACCCCGATCCAGATGAATGGCTGTCCAGGCATGTCGTCGATATCATCAAACAGGCCAGGCGTGAAGGCGAACAGGTCTCGTCCGCCGATGCGATCAGTATCGCGCAGCACGCGCGTATGCTGGCGTCACTCCGCGGCAGGGCACATGCCATCCTCGATGACATCGAGGACGCCGTGTTCAGCTGTTGCTGCAAGGGCGATCCTGCTGCGGAAGGACGCTACCTGCAGCGTGCGATCGACCAAGTCAATATTGGAAAAAAACTCGGCAAAGTCACACCAGACGCTCCGCGCCTGCCGCTGGTCGAGGACTTCTTCCACCAGCTGTCCGTGCTGGGGTTGCAGGACACGGTCGAACAAGAATCGCGCATCACAGTAAAACTGGACAAACGCCAGGACACGCAGCGGCATCAGTCTGTCTTTCTTCACCGTCTCCGTTATCTTCAGATCCCGTTCTGCAGACTCGTTGAAGGCAGCACCGACAAGCTTGCAAGCGGCACACTGTTTAAAGAGGTCTGGCACATCAAGTGGAGCCCGGAGGTCGAACCGGCACTGATCGAAAACAACCTGTACGGGGATACCCTGGAGGCAGCGGTCTTTTCCAGGCTGAAAGACAGGCTCGCCGGCGTCAGCAAGCTTGCGGGGCCAACCTGCCGGCAACTACGGCAGGCGGTCGACATGGAGCTGCCCGCCATGGTGGAAAAACTCGAGCTTGCCTGTGAGCAGGCGATCGCACAGGATGAACGCTACGTGTCCCTCAGTACCGCGTTACATGAGCTGCAGATGCTGCAGCGTCATGCCATCTATCAGCACCAGGCGCATGAGGTGATCGACAAGCTGATCGAGAGCGCGTTCGACCGAGCCTGTTTTGCATTACCCAATTCAGCCAACGCACCCGAGGAGGAGCAGCAGGAGGTCATCGACGCATTGCGTATCGTCAGCGAAGCACTGCTTGGCACTGAACAGCTCGACCAGGCGCTGTTCATACACCAGGTGCAGCATGCGGCAGCGATTTCAGAGATCCCGTTTCTGCAAGGCGCATTGCTTGGCATGCTGGCTGAACTGCGGGTCATCAGCATTGAAGAGTCGAGCCAGGCACTCGCAGGGTTTGCGCAGCAACCAGCCGAACGCCAGCTGGCGGCGGGCGATTTTCTGGATGGCATGCTTGCCACCTGCCGGACTTCCATCATGCTGGGCGCCGATCACCTGGTCAACGCCATGCAGGTGCTGTTACGTGCAGTCGACGAGGAGTCCTTTCTGATCATGCTGCCCAGGATGCGGATCGCGTTCAAGCGCCTGCATGCTGCACAGCTCGACAGCATCGCCGGCCTGGTTGCCGGGTACCTGGGCCTCGAGGAGTCGAAACAGCTGACCAGGCTCGAGACATCCGTCAAGGCGGCGGCACTGTTCGCGCAGATCGACAAAAAAGTCGCCGCCATCATGCAGGAATGGGAACTTTGAACGAGCGATCATTACAATGGCCAACACGATGAACGACGACGAACACGAACTCATTTCCCGCTGGCGCCTGGTGCTCGGACGCGAGGCGGAAAACCATGGCCTGCACTGCGGCAGCGCCCGGATGCAGCGCGTCGAGTCGCTGGTCGGGTTTTTACTGGACGAACGGCAAACGGGCGAGCGCCAGGGTGGTAGCGGGCAGAGCGTGCTGTCCGTACCCGAGTGGATCGACGGCGTCAGCGAACTTTTCCCGGCCCAGGCCAAAGAGGTGATGCAGCGGGAACTGGTTCGCCGGCGCGGCATCGATGAATTGCTCGACAACCCCGAACTGCTGCAGAAAATCGAACCAAACGTCGAGCTGGTCAAAACCCTGTTGACGCACCAGGATCTGCTGAACGAAAAAACCCGGATCCTGGCGCGCAAGATTATCGACCAGGTCGTACAGCAGTTGAAGGAGAAAATGCAAATCCAGGTCGAACAATCGATCACGGGCGCCATTCGCCGTGACCGGCATTCACCACGGCCGGTTTTCCGCAACCTGGACATCAACACCACGCTGCGCCGCAACCTGGTGAACTACGACCCGGCAACCGGCAAGCTGTTGGTGGAAAAAGTATTCTTTTACGCAGCCGAAAGAAACAAGCGTCCGTGGCACATCATCGTCCTGGTGGATCAATCCGGGTCGATGCTCGAATCAGCGATCTTTTCCGCGGTCATGGCGTCGATCTTCCATGCGCTGCCGTCACTGCGCACTTCCTTGGTGCTGTTCGATACGCAGGTCGTGGACCTGTCCGGCCAGGTCGGACAACCGGTCGACGTGCTGATGCAGGTACAGCTTGGCGGCGGTACGGACATCACCCTGGGGCTGCAGTATGCCAATCAGCTTGTGCGTGAGCCGGGCAGGACCATTGTCGTACTGATTTCGGATTTCTATGAAGGTAGAGACGAGCGGGACCTGGTCAAGCAGGCCGAGGCAATGAGCCAGTCCGGGATCCGCATGATCGGGCTGGGGGCGCTGAGCTACGATGCGCGCCCGGACTATTGCCGCTCGACAGCGAAAAAGCTGCGCAAGACCGGCATGGATATACTCTCCTGCACCCCCGAAAAGCTGGCCGAGTGCATGGGCAGGATTATCAGCCGCTGATCCGCGCCATCGTCCCCACGCATGGCCGCGGGCCGATGGCGCTTTGGCAGCCGTCCTGGCGAACCTTCCCTGCCGCGCGTTGACCCGCGCGCGGCCGGTGCTCGCAACCCTGCCGTAAACCTGGCCCATCCCGTCGCCACGTCGAAACCATAGCTTGCTTTCAGCGCGGCATCCAGGGGATGGCGTTTATGCAACAGAAGAATAAGCTGCTTGAATTTCACTGCATCCAAGCGGTGCAGCCACGCCACGTACAAGGCGGACTGCCGGTAGAACATATGCGGCTTCAATCCAAAACTGCTTGCGGTTTTCTGAAACAGCAGGCTGCCAGAACCTGTCGGTACGATGGCCCGGCCAGCGATGATCGCCCGTATCGCCTCGGATTCTGACACTTTTTCCGCGCCCCCGCCCCCGGAGACATAGACCGCCAGCCCTTCCACGAACCAGCTTGGCAGATTGCGCTGGTACGCCCAGCGTCCGAGGGACTGACTGAGCTGCAGGTGCGACAACTCATGGGTCAGTATTTTTGCTATCCTTGCCTGCGCATTCAACAACCTGGGCGATATGAACAGCCGACTGCCCACGACACAGGCAGCCGGAAACCTGGAGCCGCAATAAGAAGCGAAGCTGCCGATCGATGCCGGCACAAACACCATGACCTTGTCCGCAAACGCACGGTATTGTTTTGCTTCCACAGCCTGTATCGCCTGATCGAGATGCGGGGCCAGTTTCAATGCGAGAGCACTCGATCCTTTTTCGTAACGTATCCGTGGCTCGCTTTCCAACTCGATAAAGTGCTCGGTACTCCTGGTCATCGCAACAACAGCCTTCCATGACGAACAGGCTGAGACCAGCAACACTGTAGAAATAATCACCGCATACCGATACATTGAAACAATCCTGCCAACGCACTCCGGCTGCGAGTGTAGCACAGGCACCCTGAGTCCGCGCCCTGCTTCTGCCTGCCGAGTCCTCCCCAAAGCCGGCATATCATCTAAACTTGTATAGAGTAAGTTCCACAAACCGGACCGGGACAGGCGACCGCGCCGCCAATGGACCGGCCGGCGTGAAAAGATACAAGGCCCATTTTCTAAAAGGATATTCATGGAACCGCAGACCACCGATACCCATCAAAAAGCCCTGGCACTGAACCTTGAAAAAAGGATCTACGGCACGATCGCCGAGATCGGCGCCGGCCAGGAAACGGCACGCTGGTTCTTTCGTGTCGGCGGTGCCGCCGGCACCATCGCCAAGGCGATGTCGGCCTACAGCATGAAATTCAGCGACGCGATCTACGGCAGCTGCAAAAGATACGTCAGCCGTGACCGCCTGCGCAACATGCTCGATATCGAATACCAGTTGCTACTCGAGCGGGTCAACGAGGAGCGTGGCACTGAAAGCACCTTTTTTGTGTTCGCCAACACCGTTGCCGCCCGCAGCTTCACCTACAAGACCGATGGCCACGGCTGGCTTGGGATCCTGTTCCAGCGTGAGCCGATGGAACAGCCATCCAGGATCGATATCCACGTCAGCCTGCACGGTAAACAGCATGTACAGGACCAGGAAACGCTGGGCGTGTTGGGAGTCAACCTGATCTACGGCGCGATGACCCTGTACCAGGATCCGGAACGGCTGCTGCGTTCGCTGCTGGACAAGCTTTATACCGAACTCGTCGAGATCGACATGCTCGAGTTTACCGGCCCGGCCTTCGAACAGGTCGACAACCGGCTGATGGCGCTCCGGCTGGTACAGCATGGCCTGTCGAACGCGGCGATGTTTACCGCTGACGGCCATGTCGCACAAATCTCCGATGCACTGTATGGCAAAGCGGTGCTGCTCGAACGCAGCCGGTTTCGTCCACCCACGAACTTTACCCTTGACCTGCAGGCCTGCGCCCGCGACGCGTTCCTCAGCGAATCGGGCATCTCTGCAGACGAGCTGATCGAGCTCTCCGAGATGACGCTTGCCAACCTGACCGAGGAAGAAGACGACGACATCGATGTACAGGATTTCTTGTACCGCGCCGAAATCCTGTGCGCACTGGGAAAAAACGTACTGATCTCCAACTACGGCGAGTTCTACCGGCTGGCCCAGTTTCTGTTCCGGTACACCAAAAAACCGGTCGCCTTCGCAATGGGCCTGCCGTCACTGCGCGAAATCTGTGACGAAAAATATTACGTCGACCTCCCGGGAGGAATTCTCGAATCGTTTGGACGGATGTTCAAGCATGACCTGAAACTGTACGTCTCGCCGATGATCGATCCGGCGACCCTGAAGAAACAAGGGGTGCGCGAGCTGCAGGTCAGCAGCAGCCTGCGCCACCTGTACGCGTACCTGCTGGAAAACCGCTACGTACGGCCGCTCGACACGGTCAAAGAAGAATACCTGAAAATCTTCTCACACGAAGTGCTGCGCAACATCAAAAAAGGCTACACGGAATGGGAGTCGATGGTTCCTGAGCCGGTCTCGCAGATGATCAAGCAGCACCGTCTGTTCGACTGGCCTGGCTGACGCGCGTGACCGAGGAGCGCGCAAGGGTGCACACCAAGGGATTTACAGCAAGAAAATATCGTCTGTGGAAGAATCGCCACGTGACACCATT
>JALUUZ010000343.1 GCA_027021095.1 Gammaproteobacteria bacterium | reverse complement strand
GAAAAATGATATTGATATATTTCAGTACACGATGATAGTAGCCATACCGGATCAGCAGCGAATTGCCAACGAACCACAACAACAGCACGAAAGTCATCGCGTTGACGAAATGCTGGTAGGCAGGCAACAGCTTTTCGTACTGAAACACGGTGACCAGGTAAACCACCAGCACACACAGCGCCATAAACCAGCCGGCCTGCTGCTGCGAGCGCCGCTCGACTTCGAACAACTCGTCATCCAGCAATTCCTGATAACTACGTGCCTTCGTACTGGCTGATTTCTCTGTATTCATCACTCAGATCAGGTATATAATCCATTTCCGTAGTATAGACTACCGCCAACACCAGCAGCCCGTCCTGCACACCACCGCGTGTATACGCCCTCCGCCGCAGCAAGGGGTCGACAAGGCAGACGGGACGGCTTGCCTTAGAATGAAACAGGTTACTCCAATGGCCACAGGCGAATTTGAACTGATCGAGCACTATTTCGCACATTGCCAGGAACAAAGCAGTCCGATCGATCGCTCAATAGACACCGGGATCGGCGACGACGCCGCCGTGCTGTGCCTGCAAACCGGCAGCCGCCTGTACTCCGAAGCGGCACTGGTCTCGGACGCTGACTGGCGATCGCTGCCGGCGGACGCACTGGCGGCACACACACTGGTTGCACTGATCACCCGCTGCTACTGCCGGCAACGCCAACCACACTGGTATACCCTGAACCTGGCCCTGCACACGCCTGATCCTGACTGGCTGCAGGCGTTCAGCAACGGCCTGTCGGCTTGTAATCACTATTACGGTTTGCGCCTGGTTGGTGGCGACACGACCAGCGGCAAGGACTCCGTGTTGTTACGCCTGTTTGCCACCGATCATGCTGCGCCGCACTCCTCGGCCAGGCCTTCCACACAACACGACACGGACAGCACCCAGCTTGTCTACCTGACCGGCTACCCGGGCGTGGCTGCACTCGCCCGTGGTGACCTGGAACACCGCTACCCACTGCAGTTCCAGCGTGAACAGCTGCTCAACGCCTATTTCTCTCCGCGTGTCGAACCGGCCTGGCTCGTGTTGTTACAACAGTTCGCAACCGCGGCCGAAACGCTGCAGCAGGGGCTGAACACTGCCGTCACCAGCCTGACTGCACGGACGAACCGCGCGTTCGACATCGAGCTGCCCTCTCCGCCTGTGGCACAGGACATACTGAAAAATCTCGAGTCCTGGCAACTGCCGCGTGAGATACTGATGCAATCAGCGGAAATCGCGCTGATCTGTTTTACGATCCCGTCGGCACGGCAGGCTGCGATGCTGGAGTTTGCCGCCCGTCACCGACTGCAACCTGTGTATATCGGCGAAAGCGTATAGCCGGGCCTGAATGTTTTCAGCGTCCTGCGCCGCACAGCAGCGATCAGCGCTGCGCTGAGGCCATCCGCTGCTCGAGCCGCTGCGCCAGCACCGGCGCAAGTTTGTCGGCCATATCACGCAGACAGTGTTCGGTCGTCTCCCAATCGATACAGGCGTCCGTGACCGAAACACCATACTTGAGCTGACTCAGGTCCTTTGGTACTTTCTGGTTCCCCGCGTGCAGGTTGCTCTCCAACATCACGCCAACGATCGACGTATTGCCTTCGACGATCTGGTTGACACAGTTTTCCAGCACCAGCGGCTGCAGGCGGTGATCTTTCAGTGAATTTCCATGGCTGCAGTCGATCACGATATTCAACGGCAGCCCGGCGGCCTGCAACTCCTGTTCGGCCAGCGAGACACTGACAGAATCATAATTGGTCTTGCCACCGCCGCCGCGTAACACGATATGCCCGCAATTGTTACCACGGGTCCTGAATACCGCGCAGGCGCCATCCTGGTTGATACCGAGAAAATGATGTGGCTGTGAGACTGAATGCAACGCATTGATCGCAACCTGCAGGCTGCCGTCGGTCCCGTTCTTGAACCCGACGGGTGTCGACAGCCCGCTGGACATCTCGCGATGGGTCTGTGACTCGGTAGTTCGCGCGCCGATCGCAGTCCAGGTGATCAGGTCGGACAGGTACTGTGGCGTAATCGGATCCAGTGCCTCGGTCGCGGTATACAGGCC
>JALUUZ010000342.1 GCA_027021095.1 Gammaproteobacteria bacterium | reverse complement strand
AACGGATCTGGCTGCCCCAGCCAATGTCTGTCTTACTTTCTTCCAGCGCCTGCTGCTCCTGGCGCCGTGCCTGCGCCTCCAGTTCATAAAGCTTGGAACGCAGCTGCTTCATCGCTGCCGCGCGGTTCTTGTGCTGTGACCTGTCGCTTTGGCACTGCACGACGATATTGGTCGGCAGGTGGGTGATCCGCACCGCTGAATCGGTTTTATTGACATGCTGTCCGCCGGCACCGCTGGCCCGGTAGGTATCGATACGCAGATCGGCCGGGTTGATTTCGATTTCGATGTCGTCGTCGACTTCCGGTGAGACGAACACCGCGGCGAACGAGGTATGCCGCCTGTTTCCGGAATCGAACGGCGACTTGCGCACCAGCCGGTGGACCCCGGTTTCGGTACGTAACCATCCGTAGGCATAAGGGCCGACAAACTTGACGGTCGCGCTCTTGATGCCGGCGACCTCGCCGGCCGACTGCTCCAGTAATTCAGTCTTGAAGCCTTTGTTTTCCCCCCAGCGCAGGTACATCCGCAACAGCATTTCGGCCCAGTCCTGGGCTTCAGTCCCGCCCGACCCGGCCTGGATATCCAGAAACGCGTTGCTGTCATCCATCTTGCCGGAAAACATACGCTGAAACTCCAGCGCTTCGACCCGGCGTTCGCACTGCTGGATCTCGTCGATGACCTCGCCAAGTCCCGCTTCGTCGTTTTCTTCGGCAACCAGCTGCAGCAGTTCGCGGGTGTCCTGCAGTTGCGAATCCAGGGTGGCCAGTGTGTTGACCACCTGCTCCAGGCGTGCACGTTCACGGCCCAGGTTCTGTGCCTGCTCGGGATCGTTCCAGACTTCCGGTTGTTCCAGCTCGCGCTCGACCTCGGTCAGACGTTCCTGCTTGCGATCGAAGTCAAAGATACCCCCTGAGTGCCGCGGCACGTCTGGCAAGTTCATCAATCTGACTTAGATAGGTATTAATCTCCATAACGACCCTTTTTAACTGCCCTTTTTTGACCTGAAGCGGCGTATTCTACAACATGTTACCCCTGCCGTTAACCCGCATTTCCGCGGCGCCTGCCCGCGCAGTCCGCATTTCTTACCACCGTTCGTCGCAGTAGAAGGGTGGTGAGCAATGCGGGCTAAGGCACCGCTCAGGAATCGGCGGGCTCCGGCGTCCGCGCAAGGGAAGCCTGTTTGACGTAGAGATGTTCGACGATCAGCTGCGCACTGCGCCGCCCGTTGAACTCGTTGACGTCGAGCCGGTAAGCGAGATAGAGTTCGGCCCCGGGCCCGGCCTGCAGTGATGCCTGGTTGAATGCGATCGCATCGACCTGCTGGTCTCCTGCATCTGGCTTGAGCGACAGCTTCAGGTGTTTTTCACCAACGACCCGCTGCGCGATCAATATAAAACTCCCTTCGAATACCGGTTCTGGAAAACCCTGGCCCCAGGGACCTGCCTCCCTGAGCAGTTGCGCGAGCTCGAGGTTCAAGTCTGCGGCCTGCAGTTCACCATCGGTCAAAAGCACCTGCTGCAGCATCTCTGCGCTCAACTGGCTCTCCAATGCCTGGTAGTAGGCCTGCCGGAAGCGGCTAAAGTCATCCACCGCCAGGCTCAGGCCCGCCGCCATCGCGTGCCCGCCGAACTTCCTGATCAGGCCCGGGTGGCTGACTGCGATCCTGTCGAGCAGGTCGCGCATATGCAACCCCGGTATCGAGCGTGCCGAGCCTTTGAGCAGCCCCTGGTCCGCGTCATCTGCAAACACGATGACCGGACGGTGATATTTCTCTTTCAGGCGTGAGGCGAGAATACCGATCACTCCCTGGTGCCAGTTGCTGTCGAACAGGCACAGCCCGGGCGGCAGCGCCTTGTCGCCGACACGGATCTGCGCCAGGCTCTGGTCGGCTGCCGCTTTCATCTCGGCCTCGATCTGGCGACGCTGTAAATTCAGGGTGTCCAGTTCTTCGGCCATCGCCAAGGCCTCGGTAAACTCATCGGTCAGCAGGCATGCGATGCCGAGTGCCATGTCCTGCAGGCGTCCGGCGGCGTTCAGCCGCGGTCCCAGCGCGAACCCCAGGTCGGCGGCGACCAGGCGTGGTGCCGTACGCCTGCTGACCCGCAGCAGCGCCTGTATCCCGGCACAGGCACCTCCGCGGCGGATACGTTGAATACCCTGGTAGACCAGGATACGGTTGTTTTCATCCAGCGGCACCAGGTCGGCCACCGTGCCCAGCGCCACCAGGTCGAGAAACTGCGCCATGTTGGGCTCGGTGATCCCCTGCGCTGCAAACCAGCCCTGTTCGCGCAACAGGCTGCGTAAGGCGAGCATCACGTAGAAGATCACGCCGACACCGGCCAGGTGCTTGCTTGGAAACGCATCACCCTGCTGGTTCGGGTTGACGATCACACTGGCATCCGGCAGCCGTTCACCCGGCAGATGGTGGTCGGTCACCAGGACCTCGATCCCGGCATCGCGTGCGCGTGCCACACCCTCGATGCTGGAGATCCCGTTGTCCACCGTAATCAGCAGCTGCGGCGAGTGCCGGCACGCCACCTCGACGATCTCCGGAGTCAGGCCGTAGCCGAATTCGAACCGGTTCGGTACCAGGAAATCCACCTGCTGACACCCAAAGGCTTTCAATGCCCTGACTGCCAGCGCACTGCTGGTCGCGCCATCGGCATCGAAGTCGCCGACCACCAGTATCTTCTGCTGCCGCTTAAGTGCCTGGTACAACAGTTGGGCGGCGGCATCGATGTTCATCAAGCCGGTGAATGGAATCAGGCGCTTGAGCTCACGGTCCAACTGCCGCTTGTGGCGGATCTGGCGTGCATCGTAGACACGCTGCAGTACTGGATGAAACGACGCCTCGCTGAAGTGGTTGGCGCGTGGCCGGCGTCTGATCTCGATCGAGTCACTCATCGTATTCAACTCCATGCATCCAAAGGACGGCGGCGGCGCCAGACGCGGTACAACGCCCGGCGGTCGAGTTCGAAATTGTATTTTCCGAGGCTGTAGTATGACACACGCTCCACTACCCCCTGCTTCAACGCCTGCAACAGCACGGCAAACAGTGGCTCCAGCCTGTCGGCAAGCTGTTGCTGAGACGCGGCGTTCCTGTGGCCGGTGACGGTATCGATCAGGCTGGTATCGATATAGAGTAAAGGCCCGGCGGGCCGCTCATTGGACAAGGCGGCTGCCAGAGCACTACTGGTATCACAGTCGACGGCATTGAGTTTTGCCAGCCCCTGGGCGAACAGGGTATCGGCATAGACCCGGCGTATCGCGGTATCGCAACCGGCCGGCAGGCGCCCGCCTCCCCAGCACCATACACTGTTGACCGGCAGCAGGCCGTCGGCCTCGCGCTGCTGGTTGACAGGATGGGCGAACAACAACATCTGGATCTCGTTCAGCAGCGCCGGCCAGCGCCTGGCCTCCCTGTCACGCGCCGCAGGCAGTGGCATGGTGACCGGCCGGCCAAGCACCTGCCGGTAAGGCGGCGCCTCGACAGCAGGCATCACTTGGGTTTTGACCAGCCATTGCCGGGGCGAAACCGCGACGAATTTCAGCCCCTGCGACTGAAAGTGGGTATTGAGTGCTTCGACGAGCTGCTGTGACTGTGCCGCGGTCAGTGGCGCACCCGGGTCCAGCAGACGCAACTGGGTTCTGTCGGCAGCGACATGCGCCGGCGTGGCCAGTATCCAATAGTCACCGGCCGCAGCGTCACCGGCCACCGCATGGCGGATCACCGCCGCCACCGGTACCGATTCAGTGACGGGGTAACCAAATAAGCGGTAGGTCAGATTCTCCAGCGTCTGCGCCGGGGCGGCCGCCCTGCGTGCCCGGCAAAGGAATTTCTCGATCGCCGGGCAGCGCACCGGTCCTGCGGCCTGGTCCGGCCCCGGCAGCAACCCCGGGCATACCAGCGACAAACTGTGCTGGGTATGCTCAGGACCCACCGATCGCCGACATGATTGCATCTTCGACTGCGCCCAGGCTGGCCTGGACAGTCTGCACTCCGGCGGTGCACTGGCCGATCGCGGTATCCGGATCTTTCAGGCCATGACCGGTCAGGGTACAGACCACCTTGGCTCCGGCAGGAATCTTCCCTGACTGGATATCACGCATCGCACCGGCCACCGAGATCGCCGAGGCCGGTTCACAGAAGATCCCCTCTTTTTCGGTCAGCATTTTCTGCGCGGCCAGAATTTCCTGGTCCGAAAACTCATCGAACCAGCCGCTGGATTCTTTTTGCACGGCCCAGGCCTTGTCCCAGCTCTGCGGGTGACCGATACGAATCGCGGTCGCAACGGTTTCCGGGTTGTCCACCATTTCTCCGCGTAAAAACGGTGCCGCACCCGAGGCCTGGTATCCCACCATCACCGGCAGGTCGTTGACCACGCCATGTTCATGGTACTCCTTGTAGCCCATCCAGTGTGCGCTGATATTCCCGGCATTGCCGACCGGCAGGCAATGATAGTCCGGTGCGCCGCCAAGCTCCTCGAGGATCTCAAACGCCGCGGTCTTCTGGCCCTGCAGGCGGTAGGGATTGATCGAGTTGACAATCGTCACCGGTGCGGTTTCGGCCACCTGCTTGACCAGCTCCATCCCGTCATCGAAATTACCCTGGATCTGGATCACCGTCGAACCATGGATCATCGCCTGCGCCAGCTTACCCATGGCGATCTTGCCTTCCGGAATCAACACAAAGGCCTTGATCCCGGCACGCGCCGCATAGGCTGCCGCTGAGGCCGACGTGTTCCCGGTCGACGCGCAGATGATCGCCTGGCTGCCCTCCTCGACCGCCTTGGTCACCGCCATCGTCATACCGCGGTCCTTGAACGAACCGGTCGGGTTCAATCCTTCATACTTGATGTACATGTCGACCTCCCTGCCCAACAGGCGGGGAATGTTGTTCAGGCGCACAAGCGGTGTATTGCCTTCCCCCAGGCAGATGATGCGGGTATCGTCATGCACAGGCAGGCGGTCCCGGTACCGGTCGATCAGACCGGTATAACGTGCTCTCAGCGTCATAGTCCTTAACCTCGGTCAAAATGGAATTCAAAAACTCAGTCGCGACTCAGCGTCTCCAGCCGGATACGGCAGATTTTATCGGTGATCGTCTGCAGTGCCTCGATCTGCTCGATCGCAGCGTTCATCTGTTTTTCGACCACCCGGTGAGTCACGATAATCACAGGAATCGAATCTGCGCCCTTGGCAGCCTGTTTCTGGATGATCGCTTCGATACTGATCTGCTGATCTCCCAGGATCCGGGTGACATCGGCCAGGACGCCCGGCTCATCGACGGCTTGCAGACGCAGATAGTAGGCGGTCTCGACCTCGTCCATCTCCAGCACCGGTGTGTTCGACAAGGCATCTGCCTGAAAAGCCAGGTGCGGAACCCGGTTCTCCGGGTCGGCGGTCAGTGTCCGGGTGACATCGACTAAATCCGCAACGACTGCCGAAGCCGTGGGTTCGGCACCGGCACCGGCGCCATAGTACAAGGTCGGACCCAGTGCATCAGCCTGGACCAGCACGGCATTCATGACGCCATCGACATTGGCGATCAGGCGTTTTTCGGGAATCAAGGTCGGGTGCACCCGCAGCTCGATACCCTGCGCCACGCGCCTGGCGATACCGAGATGCTTGATACGGTAGCCGAGCTGCTCGGCATAACTGACGTCATCGCCGGTAAGATGACTGATGCCCTCGGTATACACCTTGTCGAACTGCAGCGGGATACCGTAGGCGATCGAACCCAGGATCGCAAGCTTATGCGCTGCATCGATGCCTTCGACATCGAAGGTTGGATCGGCTTCGGCATAACCCAGGGCCTGCGCCTCGGCCAGCACCTCGGCAAAACTTCGGCCCTTGTCACGCATTTCGGTCAGAATGAAGTTCCCGGTACCATTGATAATCCCGGCCAGCCAGTTGATGCGGTTGCCTGCCAGGCCTTCACGGATCGCCTTGATAACCGGGATCCCGCCACCGACCGCCGCCTCGAACGCGACCATGACACCCTGCCGGCTGGCCGCCGCAAAAATTTCGTTGCCGTGCAGTGCGATCAATGCCTTGTTGGCAGTAACCACGTGCTTGTTGTTGTCGATCGCCGTCTTTACCAGCTCGAGCGCAGGATCGTTACCGCCGATCAGTTCAACGACGATATCGACTTTCGGGTCGTTGACCACCGCAAACGGATCCGCGGTCAGGCTGACCTGCCCCTGCAACCGCTGCTGCACCTTGTCCGGAGAACGGGTTGCCACATGGGTAATGCGGATCCCGCGCCCCGCACGGCGTGCTATCTCGCTGGCATTGCGTGTCAGTACGTCGTACGTGCCGCCCCCGACCGTTCCAAATCCCAGCACCCCCACATTGACCGGTTTCAATTCTTTCCTCCAACTGATTGCAACAACACTTTGTCTTTTTTAAACATCGCACGAATACCACGGATCGCCTGGCGCGTTCTGTGTTCGTTCTCGATCAGGCTGAAACGTACATGCGCATCGCCATAACTGCCGAACCCTATACCGGGCGACACCGCCACCTTGGCGTCGGCCAGCAGCTTTTTGCAGAATTCCAGTGATCCCATCTCGCGGTAAGGCGCAGGAATCGGCGCCCACACGAACATCGTGGCCTTCGGCGGTTCCACCGTCCAACCCAGCGAGTTCAACCCGGCACACAACACATCACGCCGGGTACAGTACATCTGCTTGATGTCCTCGACGCAATCCTGCGGGCCTTCCAGTGCCGCGATTCCGGCGACCTGGATCGGCGTAAACATACCGTAGTCGAGATAAGATTTCATCCGCGTCAGGGCGGCGATCAGTTTTTTGTTGCCACACATAAACCCGATACGCCAGCCCGGCATATTGTAAGTCTTGGACAATGAATAACTCTCAACCGCGACCCGGTGCGCATCGGGCACCTGCAATATCGATGGCGCCTGGTAACCGTCGAACACGATTTCAGCATACGCCAGGTCATGTACGATCCAGATATTGTGTTCACAGGCGATCTCGACCACCTTGGCAAAGAAGTCCAGGTCGACGCATTGCGTAGTCGGATTTCCCGGAAAGTTCAAGATCAGCATCTTTGGCTTGGGCCAGGAATCCATGATCGCTTTTTCCAACTCACTGAAAAAGTCGATGCCGGGCATCATCGGCACGTGGCGGATATCCGCCCCTGCAATCACGATACCGTACGGATGAATCGGGTAGGCAGGATTCGGCACCAGCACATTGTCACCGGGACCGAGTGTCGCCAACGCCAGGTGTGCCAGGCCCTCCTTCGAACCGATGGTCACGATCACTTCCTTCTCATGATCCAAGGTCACGTCATACTTGTTCTCGTACCAGTGACAGATAGCCTTGCGCAGCCGCGGGATGCCGCGTGACGTCGAATAACGATGGGTATCCTTGCGACGCGCGACTTCGACCAGCTTGTCGACGATATGCGGCGGCGTCGGCTGATCCGGATTACCCATACCAAAATCGATGATATCCTCACCCCGCCCGCGCGCCGCCGCTTTCAGCTCATTGACGATATTAAAGACATAAGGCGGCAACCGCTTGATTCTTGGAAATTCGTCCATTCAAACAACAAAACCGGGCAACCCCGGCCTAAGTGGTTAAAAGTCGACATATTATAGCCCAATCCATTATAATTCCCCAATGAATTCCTGGACACCCACAGAATGACTGGATGGATTGGATGGATTCCTGGATGGATTCTGGATGGATTCCTGGACACCCACGTAATGAATTCTCAGGAGGTTCCCCAGCAAGCATTCCAGAGCAAGAGCATGCCAGGACACTCACGTTTTCCAGGCACATTTTCTCGACACACGAAAAACAACCAGCAACAACGCCACGATGACAGGCAATGAAACTGACACTCGACACCTACGACACTTCTTTGGTAATCCAAGGTTATCAGGGTCACAGTATCCAGATTGATGACAAAGACTACGGCGCAAGCCTGATTCTTTCTCCACGACAATTACTGCCAGACTGGAAACCCCAATCCATCGACTCACTGACAGCAGAGGACTTTCAACCTGTACTGGAACTGGATCCGGAAATCATCCTACTTGGGACAGGAGAAAAGTTGGTATTTCCACCAACAGAAGTTCTTTTATCCGTCTATCAAAAAGGCTTGGGGATAGAAATCATGGACACGGCGGCGGCGTGCCGTACTTATAATATTTTGGCTTCCGAAAACAGAAATGTCACGGCGGCCCTGATTGTCTAGCCCGCATTTCTCACCAGCGTTCGTCGCGGGACGGCGCAAGGGTGTGACATGGGTGGCTTTCACGAGCGCGGAACACCCGGCACAATGACGAAACTGACGGATCAAGCCGCCTGTCGAACCCTACGGCTATGAACGAGACCATGACTCCAGCGTAAACCCGCCTGTTCGACATAGCGAAGCAGTGTCGTATAGCGTCCCATTCTGACCGGATAGAGCCGCTCAAGATCGTTCATCGTTGCCAGGAATGCCTCCACCTGCGTATCGAGGCGGCGAAATACCGCAGCAACCTTAACTGGAACAGGGGGGAACCCTTCCTGATGTTCGGTTTGACTGAGATACTCAACCCACTGCAAATAGTCCGGCTCCTCAACGGGCAACACCTGCTCTTCACCCCGCCGCTGTCCCAGGAACGGCATCAGGCGGATTGGTTTATCCGCTTGGTCCGGCGACAACTGCTTCCCGCAACGGGACAAGCGTGCTTGAATCGAAGTAAAATCTGATTCCTCTAAACTTGCTGCCATCCCGGCGCGTATCGGGTTCAAATCCACGTACGCCATGCAAGTCAACAAGGCGGTTTCATCGAGCAGTGCCTGGCTCTTGAACCGTCCTTCCCAAAACCTGCCCTTACATCCATCTTCCTTGTTTGCACGTCTTGCTATCTGCTGATTGAGTTCCTGCATAAACCGGCTTATGTTATACAATTCACTCCGCCAGACCTGAATCGTCTCGTGCAGTTTCGCTGACTCCTCTGCCGATAAACGCTCCCCCGCGTAGTAACGCCGCGCAAGCGCCGTTCCTTTGTAGTAACTCAGCCAGGTCGCGACCACCTGCTTGTCAGTCAACTTCAACGCACGGCAACGGTCTACGTGCAGGATCACATGATAGTGATTGGACATGATCGCGTAAGCACAAACGTCGATACAAAACACACCGGAAAGCTTTCGAATCAGGTCCACGATCCATTGACGGCGATGAGAGAAAGACTTCCCGGAATAAAAGTCCTCTCCACATAGAAACGCTCGCCGCACACAGCGGGCAATACAATGGTAGTACGGGGTATAATCAAGATCCACCTGGGTCCGTCTCGCTTGGGTCATCGTGCAATCCTTCTGCTTGAAAACACAACCATGACGACAGATCCTACCTGCTTTCAACCGCCGATTACAACCAGCACGACACCATCCACAGCCCAACGCCGGCCCCTGTCACGTTAACCAGCCCGCAATGATTGAAATTGCCCGGTCGTCAGAACAGAATAGAAAAGTGCAGCGCTCTTGGTTTACGGGGGAAATAGGAAGATGGATGTCCCAAGATATACGGATCGGAT
>JALUUZ010000341.1 GCA_027021095.1 Gammaproteobacteria bacterium | reverse complement strand
GGCCATCGGTCGATACCAGGTCTCCGCGTGCGCTGCCAAGCCAGTAGCCCGAATAGAAAATACCGAACGCGGCGGTTAAAATGACAACCATCGCTATTACGTAGAAACGGGTATGCCCCATCCGCAAAGTCATGGGGCTTCCTATATACTTCGTAAATAAAATTATATTCATAGGGCTAAAGCACTATTCCAAGACAGACACAAAAACCGAAGCCTAACTTAAATTATCGCGTAAAAATGAAAAAACTTAAACCCAGAACCATTTCCGACATCCTTGTAAAAGCAGGAACCGGTCACAGTTCTGTCATTTCGCACTGCCTCACCCTGAAAAAGCTGAACCAGTACCTGCATGACTTCCTGCCCGCGCCGTTGAAAAACCATTGTGGTGTCGCAGGTTTTCACGGTACGCGAATCACCCTTTACGCACGTTCCCCAGCATGGTCCTATAAATTACGCGCCCATGCAAGTGCCATCAATCAGTTTATGCGCGAACAAGGCATTCCTGTAAAAAAAACCAGGTTTATTGTCGTGCCGCCAACGCCGCCTGACTCTGAACCTGCTACAAGAATCCTGCCAAGCCTCTCCCGCTCCCAGAAAAAGATCATTGAAAAAGCCGCTGAGTCACTACAGAATCAGCGGCTTCGAAAACTACTGCTGGATTTCGTCAATAAACCGGCCCGAAACGACAAAACCTGAGTCCGGCCGGTTCCTTCCAGTACAGGTCAAATCGTCGTAGGGGTGGCAACTGGATGCAAAAAGGACACTGCATCCTTCTCGTACTCGTCGACAAAAATTACTTCTTCCCAGGCCTGTTCATCCGCCAGCAGTGCCCGCAACAGCTTGTTGTTCAATTCGTGCCCTGACTTGTAACCATTGAATGCACCAATCAACCCATGTCCAAGCAGATACAGATCACCGATTGCATCCAGGATCTTGTGCTTGACAAACTCATCCTCGTAACGTAACCCATCTTCATTGAGGATACGAAAATCATCGACTACCACGGCATTGTCCAGGCTGCCGCCAAGCGCAAGCTGGTTGTTCCGCAATGCCTCGATGTCCTTCATAAAACCGAACGTCCGGGCACGGCTTATTTCCCTGACAAAAGAAGTCTTGGCGAAATCAATCTCCGTGGTCTGGCCATGGGCATGGAAGACAGGATGGTTGAAATCGATCGTAAACCCGATCTTGAACCCGTCGAAGGGCTCGAACCTGGCCCACTTGTCGTCATCCTGAACCTTGACCGGTTTCTTGATCCGAATGAATTTTTTCGGTGCATTCTGTTCTTCTATCCCGGCAGATTGAATCAGAAACACAAACGGTCCGGCACTGCCATCCATGATCGGCACTTCAGGCGCGCTCAGGTCTATATAGATGTTATCGATTCCCAGTCCTGCCAGGGCTGACAAGAGATGCTCAACCGTCGAGATACGCACGGGTCCCTGAACAAGCGTTGTCGACAAACGGGTATCACCGACATTTTCCGGTTTTGCCTTGACTTCGACAACTGGTTCCAGATCTGTTCTGCGAAAGACTATACCACTGTTGGCTGGTGCAGGTCGTAAAGTAAGATAAACCTTTTCCCCTGTATGCAGCCCGACCCCTGTAGCCCGAATAACATTCTTTAGCGTGCGTTGCTTTATCATTTAATTATTCTATCCTGCAATATCGCGTTGATGTTCCGCTTTTTTTCTGGACTTCGCTTTGCAGCAGATGTTAACACAGCAAAAGCGTAAGGAAAAGTAAACATTTCCGCCGCCAGACGCTTGGTGCTGGCTCCCGATTCAAACCGGAGGTTATATAATAACTTTCTCTCTGAATTTTTCAAATAATTCGCCTGAAGCAGCTCACACTTTGACCAATTTCCAGACAAAAGCCCGCAATCACTACAAACTATCGGTCATCAGCCAACAGACTTTACCTACAGCATTTATAACGCCAACCCGTACAGATCGCTGCCGGCCCGAATTTCTCCCCCTCTTCGCGGCGGAACGGCTCAAGGGCTGTGATGTCATCACCGTGATACTGTAATTTATAATATAATTCGATGCTTATAATATAAGTAAATTCCAGACTCTTTGTAGTCTTTCTGAAAACGCAGCGGATACGCTGCCAGCCCGTGCCAGGAGGGGTAAGGCACGGGACTGGCATCTGCGCCGGTATCCGGCAATCAGACAGCGTAGGCGACGAAGTGCATCAGTCGTTCTGAATCCGCAAAAATGCCGGCACCTCCAGTTGCGCCAGGTCAGACTCTGAGTTTGGATTCAAATGCTCTACCTTGCGCTGTGGCTTGTTGCGAATAAACGCCGGTCGCTCCAGGCCTGCATAATCGACTTCACCATGCTTGGTACGCTGAACGAGCTTGATCGGCGCTGCCTGCTCCGCTGGCTTGTTCCCGATGCCGGTAGCCACCACGGTAACCCGCAACTCGTCCCCCATGTTGTTGTCCAGTGCGGTCCCGACGATGATGCGTGCGTCTTCAGAAGCAAAACTCTTGATCGCCTCGCCGATATCGCCAAACTCACCCATGGTCATGCTCTCGCCGGCCGTCACATTGACCAGGATACCCTTGGCTCCGGTCAGGTCCACATCCTCGAGCAACGGACTGGAAACAGCGTTTTCCGCAGCATCACGGGCACGATCCTCGCCACTGGCGGTCCCCGAACCCATCATCGCCATGCCCATTTCCGACATTACCGTCTTGACATCGGCGAAGTCCACGTTGATCACTCCAGGCCGGGTGATCAACTCGGTGATACCCTGCACCGCGCCCAGCAACACATCGTTTGCGGCCTTGAACGCATCCAGCAGGCTGACGCTCTTGCCCAGCACACTGATCAGCTTTTCATTCGGAATGGTGATCAGTGAGTCGACATATTTGCCAAGCTCGTCAATACCTTCATTCGCCAACGCCATACGCTGTTTACCTTCGAACGCAAACGGCTTGGTAATGACCGCGACGGTCAATATCTCCATTTCCTTGGCGATCTGGGCCACGATCGGTGACGCACCAGTGCCGGTACCGCCGCCCATGCCGGCCGTAATAAAGACCATGTTTGCACCTTTGATCAGCTCTTCGATACGCTCACGGTCTTCCAGTGCCGCCTGGCGGCCGATCTCCGGGTTCGCCCCGGCACCAAGACCCTTGGTGATGTTGCTGCCGATCTGCAATACGGTCTTGGCTTCAGTACTGCGCAACGCCTGTGAATCTGTATTGACACAGATAAAATCAACGCCATCGATCCCGGCACGCACCATATGCTGTACAGCATTGCCGCCGCCGCCACCGACACCGATAACCTTCATTACTGGGCTTTCAGTAAATTGATCGATCACTTGAAACATGTTACACCCCTCCATTCAACACCTGATAACAACGTTAAAATTGGCCGATGACAAGCACTTCGAGAACAGACTTCCACTCACCCGGTATGCTGAATGCCCCATACGGTACATTCGGTACACCTCACTTCCTTAGAAGTTGCCCTTGAACCAGTCTATCATCCGCCTCCATATACTCTTGAAACCTTTACCTGCTACGAGATCCCTTTCACCAAAACCGTCACTTCTGTAACCATACTGCAACAAGCCAACACCGGTTGAATACACCGGGCTGCTGACATCGGTCAAACCCGAGACCGAGGTCGGGATGCCGATCCTGACCGGCATATGAAAGACCTCTTCCGCCAGTTCGTTCAACCCTTCAATCTTTGCGCTGCCACCGGTCAACACGATACCGGCTGCAATGAGATCCTCGAATCCGCTGCGTCGCAGCTCTGCCTGCACCAGCGTCAACAACTCCTCGTAACGCGGTTCGACCACCTGTGCCAGCGTCTCCCTCGCCAGGCTTCGTGGCGGCCGGCTGCCGACACCGGGTACATGAATATACTCATTGGCACTCGCCAGTTTTGCCAACGCACAGGCGTATTCGATTTTGATACTTTCCGCGTGTTTCATCGGCGTTCTCAGCGCCACCGCGATATCATTGGTGACCTGATCGCCCGCCAGCGGAATCACTGCCGTATGCCGGATCGAACCATGGGTAAACACCGCGATATCCGTGGTTCCTCCGCCGATATCCACCAGGCAGACACCCAACTCTTTTTCATCCTCGGTCAGCACGGCGTAACTCGATGCCAGTTGCTCGAGAATAATATCGTCCACTTCGAGGCCGCAGCGGCGGATACACTTGACGATATTCTGCGCCGCACTGACAGCACCGGTAATAATATGCACCTTGGCCTCCAGGCGGACTCCCGCCATCCCGATCGGCTCCTGTATCCCGTCCTGCTGATCGATAATGAATTCCTGCGGAATAATGTGCAGTATCCGCTGATCGGCCGGAATCGTCACCGCGCGTGCGGTATCGATTACACGTTCGACATCCGTTGGACCGACTTCCTGGTCCCGAATCGCAACGATCCCATGTGAATTCAAGCTGCGAATATGGCTGCCGGCAATCCCGGCATAGACCGAGTTGATCTGACAACCCGCCATCAACTCTGCTTCCTCGACAGCACGGCGAATAGACAACACCGTCGAATCGATATTGACTACCACGCCCTTGCGTAACCCACGCGACGGATGCGAACCGATCCCGATGACTTCGACTTCACCGCCTGCGCCAATCTGTGCCACCAATGCTGCCACTTTCGAGGTGCCTATATCCAGACCAACGACCATACTCTGATCAGGCATTCCTTATCCCCCGAATGCAATATTCTTGTTCTTGTCGCCTGAATTCCACTTTCTTTTCCATTTCACCGCAAACCCGTTGGTATAACGCATGTCGATCACCTGTATACTGCTGATCCTGCCCGACAAAGCGCCAGGGTAGACACGAATCAACCTGGCCAGGCGCTGATCGATATCCTTGCGCCCCAGCTTGATCAGCACACCGTTGGACAACAGGATCTTCCACGCGCGTCTTGGTGTCACCTCGACTTTTCGGACCCTGACCTGCTGCCCGGCCAGTGCCTTCTTCAATGCCAGGTATTTCCTGGTCATCGCCGGATAATATTCTTCCGGGCCGGTAAAGGCCGGCAGATCAGGGAGCCGCGCATGTAAGCCCCCGGCAAAACGCTGCCCCTTGTCATTGACGAGTTCCTGTTTGGAAACCTGCGCGACAGGGGTCTGCTCAACCACGTACACCCGCAAGGTATCCGGCCACACACGATGTATGGTCACCTTCTCGATCCAGGGATGGCTGCGCACTGAATGCTGAATCTCCTCGATGTTGACCGTAAAGAAATTTCCCTGAATCACCGGCGCAATCCGCTGCTTGACCTCTTCTGCTTCCACATAGTAAAACACACCGCCTATCTGCACGGACCTGATCGGCAAGGTTTCATTGCTCAGGATCTTTGCCGCCAGCAGCACCGCTATCGTCAGCAAACCGCAGAGAAACAGAAATACTCGCAGCCTGGAACCGATTCCACGCCGTCCCCGTCGTTCCCGATTTCTATAGTCCTGATACATAGCAACAGTCCCTCATGTCTGTTTGATACTCGTTTCCAGAATACGCCATACCAATTCATCGAACTCGATTCCCGCCTGCTTGGCGGCCATCGGCACGAGGCTGTGATCGGTCATTCCCGGCGCCGTATTGATTTCGATCAACCAGGGATTCTTCTCCTCATCGAGCATGAAGTCGACACGGCCCCAACCGCTGGCCCCTGCCACCCTGAACGCCTTCAATGCCAAGGCCTGAAGACTGCGTTCAAGTTCCGCAGGCAGTCCACAAGGACAAAAATAACTGGTCGTATCCGCCAGGTACTTGGCCTCGTAGTCGTAAAACACATTCGGTGTCTCGAGCCTGATCAGCGGTAACGCCTGGCTTCCCAGGATCGACGCCGTATATTCGGCACCGGTAATCCATTTTTCAGCAATAATTTCCTGGTCGTATTCTGCAGCCGCCTCCCAGGCCGATTTAAGATCCTGCTGCCGGTCCACTTTGCTCATGCCGATACTCGAACCTTCATGCACCGGTTTGATGATCACCGGGTAACCCACACGCTCATGTACACGCTGCAAATCGTCCTCGCTGTCGATGACGACGAAATCCGGTGTCGGCAAACCCGCGCCAAGCCAGCATTGCTTGGTCCGTAACTTGTCCATACCAAGCGCTGAACCCTGCACGCCGCTGCCGGTATAAGGCAGGCCCATGGACTCCAGCACCCCCTGGATCACACCGTCCTCACCGCCACGTCCATGCAGAATAAGAAAAACCCGGTCATAACCACCACGTTTCAGCTGTTCGACGATATCCTCTCCGACATCGACACCATGCGCATCGACCTGCTTTGCCTTCAACCCGGCCAGTACTGCTGCTCCACTTTTGAGTGATACCTCTCTTTCTGCCGATAAGCCTCCATACAGCACTGCCACCTTGCCAAACTCTTTCGGATCCGATATCACTTGCTTGTAATCGTTCATACCTGTTTTCCTTGACCAATGATACGTACTTCCGGTACCAGCCTGATACCCTGTTTCTGCGCCACCGTCTCCTGGACATAGTGAATCAGACGCTCGATCTCACTGGCTGTCGCACCGCCTGTGTTGATAATGAAGTTCGCATGTTTCTCCGACACACAGGCCTTACCGCAGCAATGACCCTTCAGGCCGGACGCCTCGATCAACCGGGCCGCATGGTCTCCCGGAGGATTGGTGAACACCGAACCGCAACTGGGCAGCCCGATCGGCTGTGCGGCATTACGCTTGTCCAGCAACGCCTTGATGTCTGCACCGGTTCCATCCGCCGGTGCCTCACTGAACTCGAACAGCCCGGCGATAAACCACTCCTCGCCCGGCGCCTTCAAACCAACGCGGCGATAACCCACCTGGTAGTCGTCTGCAGTGCGCTGCCGCAACTGCCCGTACCGGTCCAATGTCTCGACCTCGACGACATGGTTCCAGGTCTCACCGCCAAACGCACCGGCATTCATCGCCAAGGCACCACCCACCGTGCCGGGAATGCCGGCAAGAAATTCAGCGCCGGAAAGCCCCAGGCGCTGACAGAACTTTGCCAGCTTGGCGCAGGTCACTCCCGCCTCTGCGCGTATCCGCGCAGTGCCGACCTGCTCCAGCGCTTGGTTGATTCCCTGCGTGGCGATCACCGAGCCATCGATGCCACCATCGCGCACCAACAGGTTGCTGCCCAGGCCCAGCCACACCAACACCTCGTCCTCGGGCAGGTTTTTCAGGTACAGCACCAGGTCCTGCAAGTCGGCAGGCCGGAAATAGCGCCGCGCCGGCCCACCCACACGCCAGCTGGTATGTTTTGCCATCGGCTCGTCGAAACGCAGTTCACCACGATAGGCCGGTGTTTCTGTCTCATCCAGTGTCATCTTCAACGTCTCGATGCAAAGTATTCCGGTAGTTCCGCCGACACAGTGCCGATATTGCCTGCACCCATCGTCAGCACCAGGTCCTGCTCCCTGACCACGCCTTCCAGTGTGCTGCCAAGATCCTCGATCTGGTTCACCAGGATCGGATCGATCTTGCCACGTGCACGAATCGCCCTGGCCATCGCATGACTGTCCGCACCGTGGATCGGCTGCTCGCCGGCAGGATAGACTTCCGACAGCACCAACACATCTGCAGCAGACAGCACCTGGACGAAATCATCGAACAGGTCCCGTGTACGGCTGTACCTGTGCGGTTGAAACACCACGACCAGGCGCCTGTCCGGCCAACCCTGCCTTGCGCCATCCATCGTCGCACGGATCTCGCGTGGATGGTGCGCATAATCGTCCACCAGTAATGCCCTGCCACCGGGAGCAAGGATTTCACCATGCTCCTGAAAGCGCCGGCCGATTCCCTGAAAACTATCCAGTCCCTGCTGGATTTTTTCCGCATCGATGCCCAGTTCGAAGGCCACGGCCACGGCGGCCAGCGCATTCTGTACGTTGTGCAGTCCCGGCATATGCAGCCTGGCCGGTATCAGGTCCGCGCCGCCCGGCACCTGCACATCGAACTCGGTCACATGTCCCGACTGGCGAATATTGAGCGCCATAAAATCCGCCTTGTGTTCGACACCATAGGTCACGATCGTACGTGTAATCGCCGGCAGTATCCTGCGTATTTCTTCATCGTCGACACACAGTATCGCAGCACCGTAAAACGGCAGGTGATGCAGAAACTCGATGAACGTCTCCTTGAGACGCTCAAACTCTCCTTCGTAGGTCGACAAATGATCTGCATCGATATTCGTGACGATCGAAATCATCGCATTCAAATACAGAAACGACGCATCACTCTCATCGGCCTCGGCGACCAGAAATTCACCTGCCCCAAGCCGTGCATTCGTGCCGGCACTGTTCAGAATGCCGCCGATCACAAAAGTCGGGTCCAGACCGGCCACCGCCAGCAGGTGTGCGATCAAGCTGGTCGTCGTGGTTTTGCCATGTGTACCGGCCACGGCGATACCGTAGCGGTAGCGCATCAACTCACCCAGCATCTCGGCACGCGGCACCACTGGAAGCCGCTGCCGGTGTGCTGCCAGCAACTCTGTGTTGTCTTTTTTGATTGCGCTGGAAACCACCAATACATCACTCTCTTTTACGTGCCCCTCATCGTGGCCGATAAAAATCTCCGCGCCCAGTTCTCGCAGCCGCCGCGTGGCCTTGTTCTCCCTTGCATCACAACCACTGACATGGTAACCAAGGTTGAGATAGACTTCGGCGATACCACTCATTCCCGAACCACCGATCCCGACAAAATGCAGACGCTGCATCCGCTTCCGCCGGTTCTCGACCGGCACCCTGGCCTGACCACTCATTCCGTGTTCCCACGCACCTGCGGTGCATCCGTCTTGCTCAATGCCAGGCACAAGTCAGCAACCTGGCGCGCCGAATCGGTAACCGCCAGCGCCCGTGCCGCCTGCGCCATCGCCAGAAGCTTCGGCCGCTGCCCTGCAAACCCACGTAACGATTCATACAGCCGTTCCGGGGTCAGGGTCTGCTGCGGCAACAGCTCGGCAGCACCCGCGTCGGTCAAAAACCGTGCATTGGCAGTCTGGTGGTCGTCGACGGCATGCGGATAAGGGACCAGCAGTGAACCCACCCCGGCCGCTGCCAATTCGGACACTGTCAATGCGCCGGCGCGGCACAGCACCAGGTCGGCCCAGCCGTAGGCCTCCGCCATGTCATCGATAAATGCCGTCAGTGTCACTTCGATTCCCTGTTGACGATAGTATTCACGTGCCTGCTCGATGTTCCTTGCACCCGCCTGATGACGCACTTCAGGACGTTCCTGCGGCTTCATCATCGCCAATGCCTTGGGCAGCGCCGCATTGATGGCCTGTGCACCAAGACTTCCACCCAGTACCAGCAAACGCAGGCGGCCATTGCGCGTGGCAAAGCGCTGCGCCGGTTCAGGCAGGTCGACGATCTCCGTGCGTACCGGGTTACCAGTCACCAGGTATTTACGCTGCGGTGCAAACACCCCTGGAAACGCAGAGCAGACCTGGTTTGCAATCTTCGCCAGCAAGCGGTTGGTCAGGCCGGGAATCGCATTCTGTTCATGAATACACAGCGGCTTGAACAACAGCTTTGCGGCGACACCGCCTGGCCCGGTGACAAATCCACCCATCCCAAGCACGGCCCGCGGG
>JALUUZ010000340.1 GCA_027021095.1 Gammaproteobacteria bacterium | reverse complement strand
TTGCCATCGGTGTTTTTGAACGCCACATAAGTAATACTGGGATCTGCGACCATGACCTTGGCGTAGTCCTTCAACGAGGTAATATCCATTTCGGCGATAGCGCTGGCAGATATCTTGGTCAAAATACCTGCCAGGCGCTTGATTTTAGCGGCTTCATTTACCTTGGCAGTCTGCAGTTGCTCCTTGAGCGCCTTGTTGGCCGATCGCTGCGAAGCCTCCATCAACTTGCCCAGATCCTTCTCCTGCTGGCCTACCAGCACATAGTTGCCAGCCAGTAACAATACGGACACACCGACGATGATCGCAAGGATAAATTTACCGGTAATATCCAGCCTGGATAGATTGAGCCAATTCATTTGCTTTCTCCAAAATTGCTTCTCGACAAACTTCTCTACTCTTAAACCTGCCTGCAGACTGCCTTCAAAGTTATGAATCGTAAGGCGGCAGTTTCAATGCCTTGAGTGTCTCACTCAAGCCATCCAGGCTGACCGCCTCGACAAAGCCTTTGATCTTTGCCTTCTTGGCAGCTACATGGTCTGCCTTCAGCTTCAACAATGCAGCCTTGACCTTGGCGACGATAGCCATATCGTAGCCAGGCTTGTAGCCCAGCGTCCAATGTGGATACAGCGCAGTGGTATGCTTATGCTGATAATCGTCCTTGACCTGGTCCACGATATTGATTTCGTCCAGCTTGATCTTGCCCTCTTTGGCCATCGCCTCGACCATTCCGGTCTTGACGAAACCGGCATCGATCAAGCCTTTGTGCACGGCCAGTACGATATCGTCCTGTTTTTTTGCTTCCTTGAATGACTTGAAGTCTTTGTGCGGATCGATCCCTTTGTCCTTCAGATGCTTGACCTGAAACACATAGGCGGCCGCAGACTTCTTGAACTTGTAGGCCATGACCTTTTTGCCTTTCAGGTCTTTCGCGGTCTTGATACCGCTGCCTTTTTTAGAGATGATCACACCACCGAAGCGCGGGCCGGACTTTTTCTTCAACGTCGCGACCGGTGTAAAACCCATTTTTTTCTGCAGCACCACCGCCAGCACAGGATTGGACAGCATCATATCGACCTTGCCCTCTTTGGCCGCTTTGACAGTGACCGACGGGTTCAGCGGCACCAGCTTGATCTTGTACCCGGTCTCTTTTTCCAGGTACTTGGCCATCTCGGTCCACTTTTTAAGCGCCTTTACCGCGCCACGTGACGCCTGAACACCAAACTTGATTTCTGCCGCCATCGCGCTGCCTGCCAGGCAGATGGCCGAGACCAATAATGCCACTAGAATATTGAATCTAAGCGATTTCATCTTTTCTCTACCCTCTATGATAATGATCCGGTAATGACTGCCGTGCCCATAAACATGTGGCAGCCTGTTCCAGGTTTAACGACCTGATCACATAAAACTGAAGCCGGCTCACCGAAATATTGCCCGCTGCAACAGCAGCTACCGACAAAAAGCAATATCCGGTCCATAAAGAGAGGAGCAGCGCATTTACCAATCCGCCGGGCAGGAAAAACGCGCGGGAAAGACGGGAAAAAACCTCGATGAGAACGAGTGGAAAAGCCTGGTGCCGGCGCACGGACTCGAACCGCGGACCTACTGATTACAAATCAGTTGCACTACCAACTGTGCTACGCCGGCAAGAAATTGGACAAAAACAATAAAACGCGCATTGTAATCAAGTTGAGCAACAAACGCAATCGGGCCGGGCTAGCTCCCACAGGTCTGTTGTTTCAGGAAGCTCTCTTTCTTGGTTCTGGTGATTATATTTTGAGCAGCCTGCGGCAGCTTTTTCCCCCGCGGAAGCAGGTAGTCGACCCAGATCTGCTCGCCCTTTGCACCCTTGACCTGCAGCTTGGCATCGATACCAAGCTCAGCCAGTTTTTTCATCCGGTGTGCAGCAGGCGTCTCCTTGTCGAACCAACCCAGCGAAATAATATATTTCTTCCCTTTCGAGGCAATCAACTGGTAATCCCGAATGCCGTTCTGTCTCAACGTACGCAGTACCTTTTTCGGTTTTTCGGTTGCAGACTTGCCCTGCACATAGATCCAGAAACGCTCCTGTTCAGTGACCCGCCTGATAATGGACTGGACCTTCAGGCCTTTCAGTTCATTGTTCAACTCAAACGCATCGTCCTTGTCGATAAACGGTCCGAGGGTGACACATTGCGGCTTGCCTTTCGGCCGCAAGGCCTTGTCGATATCCGCCTGGCGTTTCTCGCTGGAGTCTTTGCCAAGCGCCTCGATCGCCGCGACAGGCTCGGATTTACTGGGAAGCAGCCATTTTTGTTCGCTCCTGGCAACTTTTTCCGGTTTTTTCCTGCTGGCCTTTTTCTGCTTTGCAGGTTTCCGCTGCACGAGCCTGGGCTCGGTCCTGCTGCCATGACGCCGCGTGTTGCGCCTGTGTTTCGAAGTCTTTGTGCTCGACACAGGCTTCGACGGCTTGTCGAGACCAAGAATGATGAGTTTCGGTACCTGGCCGTCGGTTTCCGGCAGTACCTGCTGCGAGGGGCCTTTCATGCTCGCGAACAGAAAGAACACCAGGTTCAGCGCAATGACGACAAATAATATTCTTTTCATAACCCTGCACACCTTTCACTGTCATTATGGTTATTATTATGTCCAGTCAAGTAAGAACTATGTTGCTACTTGGCATACACCGGCCCCTCAGAAAAAACTTACGAGAAAACGGGTCGGCGCTTCCTGCAAACTGCTGAGTATGCTTGCTCGTCACGCGGACTGCATGACGTGTCCTATCCCTGCCAGCACCAGTGCCGGTTGGTGAAGCCAGTCACCTTCCAGAAAAGGGATGATCGCCGGCGCTTCGCCTCCGGTAATTACCCTTGAAAAATCAACACTATATTTCTTGGTTAACTGGTTTGCTGACTGATTGATCAGGCTTACTATACTATAAAGTGTACCACGAATGATAGCTTTTTCCGTGTCACACGCCAGCTCCAGCAGCGGCTCGCCGCCGGTGTCCCGTAACACTATTTCCGTACTCGTGCACAAGGAATCGCGTTGCGTCTTCAACCCCGGCGCCAGGTAGCCGCCAAGATGCCTGCCTTCGGCGTCGATCACGTCGATCGTCAGCGCAGTACCGCAGTTGACGATGATCGCGGGCACGCGCTCTGTCTGCCTGCATGCGATCAAACCCATCCAACGATCGACACCCAGCCTGTCCGGCTGCAGGTATGCATTGCTTACCCCCAACTGCCGCGCCCTGGTACAGACAAAATGCACGGCACATCCCCAGTGCGCCTCGATCCACTGCTCGACGACCGCCGCAGCCTGTGCACCAGCCACGTTCGCGATCCAGACCTGCGCGGGGACAGGCAGGTCTCCCCAGCATTGGTCCAGCATGGCCTGCGAAAACCGGCGCCGATGCGCACAGGCCGTGCAATGCACTATCTCACCGTCGCGCCACTGTGCCGCCTTGATTCGGCTGTTGCCTATGTCGACAAGCAAAATCACGGCTCTATCCGTAAACTGACCTCACCCGAGGCAAAGCACCTGAGCCCGGAACTGGTTTCCAGCACCAACCGCCCGTATTCATCGACACCGCGCGCCAGGCCCTCGATCCGGGCCTGTGGCATGCTCAGGCAGACCCTGCGACCAGCGCAGCAGTCCAGTTCGCGCCAGCGTTCCAGGTAGGCCGCCAACCGGCTGGCATCGAAACCATGCATGGCGCCAGACACCGCCTCGAGCAGCCGTACGGCCAGCATGTTCCTGGCAGGCAGCGGGGTCGCGCCGGCGGCACTGATCTGCGACAAATCGACCCAGTCCTGGTCGATCTGCCTCGCAGTACCGGGTGAAATCCGGTAGTTCAAGCCAACACCGGCGATCGCAACACAGGGACCCGACTCCTCGCCGGCAACCTCGAACAGGATCCCCCCAAGTTTGCGCCCCTGCCAATAGATATCGTTGGGCCATTTTAAACCGGCGGCAGTGATTCCCATTTTTCTGAGTGCAGCAACGAGTTCCGTCCCGACCGCCAGGCTGAGGCCGTTCAGCGACATCGGGTTGGTCTCGTATCTCCATGACACGGAAAAACAAAGTGCCCCGGCATAGGGAGCAAACCAGTTGCGCCCCCGGCGCCCGCGGCCATGCGTTTGGAACTCAGCAAAACAGGCCTGCGCCGGCTTGCCTGCCACTGTTTCGTCCTGAGGTGGCCCGTAGCTGGATTTCAAGTAGTCATTCGTGGACGCCAAGACCTGGTGCACTTCAAGCTGCCGATACAGGCCACGGTAACCTGGATCCATACCGGCAGCGATCTGCGGCTGCTGCAACAGCTCCAACGAATGCTTGAGCCGGTACCCACGTCCGGGCACGGCGGCGACTTCCAGCCCCCACGCCTCGATTTTCTTTACCTGTTTCCACACCGCCGCCCGGCTGACACCCAGCCGGGCGGCGATCTCCTGTCCGGAATGCAGCAGGCCATCAGCAAGAATCTGTAAAACGGCAATCGGCATAGAGAATCCCTTGTGGCGGGCGTTGAAACTGACTTAAAAACACTGCTGCCACAATAAAAATATTTTTTGCGGGGAAATAGTGTTTGCCAAGCACTGGAATCATTGTATATAATTTAATCAGAACAAAGAACAATGAAAAACAGTGCTTTTGATTATACCGGTGATAGCGTTGGCGATAAATTGACTTTTCGCGTCAGATGCTTTATCACATGTTCTGGCTGAGACAATACGTATAACGAGCCAGACAGTTTATGACATAAAAATAACAGGGAAACTAATTCAAGCTATTTCCTGTCGCGTCGCTAATTCCAGAGAATTCAGGCATTCGACGGAAAAAACACTCAACCAGAAAATACCATGAAAAAAACAATCAGAATATTCTCGCTGTGCACTATGCTGCTGCTTGCCGGTATCACCGCTGTGTCGTTTGCTGCGGACACCTTGTTCGACCAGCGTTTCAACCGCTGGAAAAAACAGGCAGAAAACGGCAACAAGCGTGCACAATACAAGCTTGGCAACGCATACCTGCGTGGCAATGAAGTCAAGGTCAATATCGCCAAGGCAATCAAGTGGTTCAAAAAATCCGCCGACCAGGGTTATGTCAAGGCCGCGCACAAGCTTGGCATGATCTACTACTTCAACAAGGACGGTTCGAGGAACTATGGTAAGGCATTCAAGTGGTTTGCGATGGCTGCCAAGCGCCAGCATGCCGAAGCCCAGTACTATCTCGGAAAAATGTATTTTGAAGGCAGAGGGGTGCGCAAGAACAACGAACGTGCACTGTTCTGGCTGAAGCGCGCCGAAAGCCTGGATTTTCTTGCGGCGGCACGTGAAGTACGTAAAGTGCAGAAGGCGATCAAGAAAAGCAGGCGTAACACGGCAGACAGAAAACCCGATGCCAAGCCTGCCTCGAAACCGACGGCTGGAAACCGTCCGCCGCCAAAACCACTGGCGCCGACCAAGTCGAAATCCTATAACTCTCGGCGGATACTGTTCGCCGGAAAATGGGTCTATAACGGCAAACCGGCCGAAGAGCTTCCGTCCGCGATCACCAAGTGCACAGTCAGCGAGAAACAGGCAAAATGCCTGACCGCACGCCTGAAGACAAAAACGAAAAGCGCGGAAATCTCCTACCAAGTCGAGTCGTCCTATACCAATTTCACGTCCCGGGGCAGTTTTAACGTCACCTACCGGAAAAACTACCTGTTCGTGCTGCCAAACGACCCGGACGACCCGGAACCGGACGCAGACATCCCGGCCATGGGCTGGCAGAAAGAATCCAGCCAGCTGCGCTGCCATGTCGTCAACCGCCGGCTGATCAACTGTACCACCAAGGATCTGAAGATACGGCGCTATACCAAGCAGTAGGGTGCGTTGTACGCGCCACCACGAGGGAACACATCGCATCACCCGAAGATGCTTTGCTGGCTCGCCGACAGAGCGAAAGCCAGCCAGGGCGTGCCATTGCGCCGTCGCAGTAGAAGGGTGGTGAGAAATGCGGACTAAGCTTTTGCGATCCAGCCATCGGTCGGGGCGACGATCTCGAGATAACAGGTATCAGCCTGCGCCTGTTGCAGGGTCAGGCTGAACTGCATCAGCTCGTCACGCCGGAACGCAGTGATCTCCAGTGTGTCGCCCGGCAGATACCGCTTTATCATTGCTTCGAAATTCGCGGGGGTGACGCGGATCCCGTTGACAGCAACCAGCTCGTCACCGGCAGCCAGTCCGGCCCGTTCAGCAGCCCCCTCGCTGACGACGCTGACAAGCTTTGTGCGCTCGCCCTTAGCCGAGACCTGTGCACCGAAATCAACACTCGCCTGCTCCGTTCCAGCCTCCTGCGGCCTGCCGCCCTTGTCCTTCGCACTGCTGCGGCACCGCAGGTGAAACGCGACCCCGAACTCCCGAAACAGCGCCTCCAGGTCCAGGTCCGCCGTCTGGTGCAGCGCCTGCTGAAAAAACGCTTCGAGTTCCACACCGGTGATTTCAGCGATCTCCGCCTCCAGCCCGGTTTCCGGGATACCCTGGCGCCGCTTGCCGTAGCGTTGCCACAGTGCCCGCATCACATCGTCCAGTGACTTCGTGCCTGCCGAGCGCGAACGGATCGTCAGATCCAGGGCACAGGCAATCACCGCGCCTTTGACGTAGTAGCTGACAATCGCATTAGCGGCATTCTCGTCCTGCTTGTAGAACTTGGTCCAGGCATCGAAACTGGACTCCAGCACCGTTTGCCGATACCGGCCCGGGGTGCGCAGCAGCCTGGTGATCGTCTGGGCCAGCAGTTCGAGATACTCCTGTACCGTGATCAGTCCGCAACGCGCCAGTGACAGGTCATCGTAGTAGGACGTGATGCCCTCGAATACCCACAGCAGCCGGGTATAAGACTCGCGGTCGAGGCGGTAGGGCATAAACTGCTGCGGCTTGATCTGCTTGACATTCCAGGTATGAAAGTACTCATGACTGCACAGGCCAAGAAACCGGCGGTAGTCTTCACTGATCCCGGTTTCGTGCCTGGCCGGCAGGTCTGCCCGGCTGCACAGCAGGCTGCATGAAGCCCTGTGTTCCAGCCCACCATAACCATCGCCGACACACATGACCAGGAACACATAGCGCTGCATCGGCGGCAGTTCGCCGAACAAGGCAACATGGTGTTCACAGATCTGCTTCAGGTCCGCGGCGATACGCTGCAGATCGGCATTCTGCCTTCCCGTCACCACCAGGTCGTGCGGCACTTGACCGACCTCGAAGCTGACCAACGCAAAATCACCCATCTCGACCGGATGGTCGATCAGTTCATCATAATCCCGTGCCTGGTAGCTGCCAAACTGCCGCAATCCTTCCTGCTCAGGCTCCAATGCGGTGGCTACACGCCAATGCAGGTAGCGATTGCCTGGTGGCGGATTGATAATCACCCGGCACGGTTGCTGCTGCTGACCCTCCACGGCGACGAACACGCTGGTGCCATTGAAGAACCCATGCGTGGTATCGAGATGCGCGGAGCGTACGGACAGATCCCAGGCATAGACACGGTACTCCAGCCGCAGCGTTCCATCACATGGCGCACACTGCCAGGTCTGCTTGTCGAGCTTGGTCAATGGCACCTCGCGGCCGTTCGACCGTGCACGGATAGTCACGATATTCCTGGCAAAGTCGCGGATCATATAACTGCCCGGAATCCAGGCAGGCAGACTGACCACCTGGCCTTCAACTGCCGGGGTTGTTATCGTACAGCTGACATCGAACAGGTGCGCTTCCGGGGACGAGGGTGTAATTTCGTAGGTAATGGGAAACATGGCGCGTTACTTTAACAGAGTCGTAGGCCGGGAACAATCGGCTCAGGGCGACCGGTACATTGGTGGACACGGCGGGTGGTGCGTACGACGCACCCTGCCGATGTAAAGCACCTGGATCTCGCTTGGAGCCTGAATCCCGCGGTCCGGAAGTTTTTTCTGCAACATTGCCCAGCCCGCCTTTCTCACCACCATTCGTCACGAGACGGTTCAAGGGTGCGGCCTGGGTGGCTTTCGCGACCGAGGAGCGCGCAGGCATAGTCGACACTATGTCGAGCACTCCGACAGAGCGAAAGCCAGCCAGGACGTGCCATTGGGCCGTCGCAGTAGAAGGGTGGTGAGAAAGGCGGGCTGGCCTAGAGGTGGCGCAGAAAAAAGCTTGCGGGCCGCGGGAACATTCAGGCGGAGGTTGTCAGAATCACGACCTGTCAAAGCAAATCACACGGGGAATGGTGCGTACAACGCACCCTACTTTAGATACAATACCGCAGGCCTTTTGGCCCGCACGATAAACAGCCGGTAGTTATGTGTGCCTTTGAGCTTGTTCTCGCCGGCAAAACTGAAACGGTAGCTGCTGCCGGTATGCCAGTTGCCTTTTTTAACCGGTTCGGTCTCGGTAATATAAACCCGCATTGCCTTACGGTCGAACACGCCCTCGATCCGGTTGACCGCCCCCTTGCGTTCCGGCCAGATCATTCTGCCGCTGAACTTACCGCTCTTTGGGTTGAACCTGTTTACGCGCAAGCGAAACGCCAGCGTCTTTGAACGGTAACCGGCCCGGCCCCGGTATATTTTTTTACTGCCCAGCACAGCAAGCAGGTTCTGTTCCTGGCGCTTACGCAGTTCGGCCAACTTCTTCGCGCGCGCCTCGGCCTGCTCGCGGGCTTTTTCCACCTGCGCACGGTATTTCCCCTGTGGATACTTCTGCAGGTAGTACCTGATCGCACCACGCTGTCTCGCCAGGCTCTGGGTGCTGTTGACTGCCAGCCGGTACCGGTATTTTTCATTGATCCGCAGCCAGCGCAGATTCTGCTCGACCGGCTTGACCACCAGACGCTCCCGGTCACCTTTGCGAAACAAGCTGATGCCAAGCTGTCTTTCCAGCACCCGTGCCCTTTCCTCGATCTGCCGGTATTTTTCTACAGCCTGTTGCTTGGAACGGATACTGCCGATATCGATACTCTTGACCAGTGCGCGGCGCAACGCCGGGCGCAGACGTTGTGCCAGCCGTTTTTTGCGTGTCCGCAACAACCGCGCGACTGGCAGGTTGATCAACTTGCCCTTAGCCGTCACCAAGTCGACGAAACTGTGCTCTGCCTGCATATAGTCGCCGAGATTCTCAGCCAGCTCCAAGACCGGCACTCCGCCCCGGGCTGCCGAATCGAGCAGCCTGCGTATCTCGGAGATCGTACCAGCCGCATAGTTGGTAAACAGGTTTCTTGGCATCTCACCCTTTTGCCGTTTCAGCCTGGCTTTGCGCACCACCATCGGGCGACTGTCAAGAAAAGGAGCAAGCAACCGGGAAACATCCAGCTGCCGACGGACCTGATTTATCGCGCCATGTTCCTGCGCCAGCGACTCCAGCTTGCCAAGCAAGGTCGGGATGTTGTTCAGTTTTTCCCGGGTAGACAACTTGTCTGCCAAATAGTCCTGTTTAAGCCGGTACAGCGCGACCGTTGCCGCCATTTCTGTGGAACCGACCCGGTCTGCGACGTCTTCGATTACATCCAGCTTCCGTTCGCTGAGCTTCCTTCCAGCGGCCAGTGCCACAAGCCACCCGTAGGCCTGCTTCTTGGCCCGGAAATCGGCTGACCCGGTTTTGTAGTCCTTGATCCTGTCGACACTGACGAC
>JALUUZ010000339.1 GCA_027021095.1 Gammaproteobacteria bacterium | reverse complement strand
CAGATTCCCGCTGGAGGTGCTGTTCGTCGGCCGCTTGACGAACTGGAAAGGCGTGGAGACCATCCTGCTGGCCTTGGCGCAGTTGGAAGGAGTGCGCTTGCTGGTAGCCGGCGAGGGTCCTGAGTACCCGATGTTGCAGGCAATCGCAAAACAGCTGGAGCTGGGGGACAAGGTGGTGTTCCTGGGGAAGAAGACACATTCGGAGATCGATGAGCTGATGGCCTGGGCAGATGTATTGATGCTGTTGTCGCTCTACGAGGGGATGTCACATACCCTGCTCGAGGCGATTTCCAAGGGGCTGCCGGTGGTCGCGTCGAACCGGGGCGGAAACCCGGAGGTGATCGAAGACGGGGTGTCGGGTTTTTTGATCGAGCCACTGTGTGTCCGCGCCGTAGTGGAGGTGTTGACCAGGCTCAGGGATTCAGCCGGCCTGCGGGCGCAGCTGGCCAAGAACGCGTTTGCCCGAAGCCGGGACTTCAACCTCGAGGTGACTGTAGCGCGGGTCTGTGAATTGATGGAGGAACCGCGGTGACCCAAGTCACTCACATATTGTATCTGTCTGAAAAACCCGGTCAGAACCCGTTCAGTGGGGCTGAGAATCATATCGTCGCGCTGGTCTGTGGTCTGGCTGCAAAGGGAGTCGATGTCGAACTCGTAGTCTTGGTGTGGAACGATGGCCGGATTATTCAGGACAGGCTGGCGGCCATTCGCAAAGCAGGTGTTACGGTAACCGAGATTTTCAGGCCTGGAGAAGGTTTTTTGCGTACCCGGCTGGTCAGGGCCGGGATCACCTGGAATCGATTGAGAAGACATTTGAAGACCATAAGAAACCGGATAGTCCATATTCATCTGGACCTGGTCGTCGTGCCTGTGCTGGTCAGGCTGCTTGGGATCAGGCGGGCCGTACTCAGTGTCCACAACGATGAGCCGGTTTACCGCAGCAGGCGCTGGCGGCTATGGCTTCGTTTTATCGATCGCTGGATCAGTCACTATATTGGCATCACGGATCACGTGGTCAACTATTACCGTACGATGTCAGGGGTCGCACATGATAAGATTCGGCGTATCTACTACGGGGTAAGGCGGCCTGCTTGCGTCGAGCAGGATTTTTCTGAATACGGTGTGCCTGGCGATACCGTCAAGGTTGGCTTCGTCGGCCGTTTGACCGAGCAGAAGAACCTGTTTACGCTTCTCGACGCGTTCAAGGGACTCGATCGTGTCAGCCTGGTGTTGATCGGCGAGGGGCCTTTACGTGAGCCGCTAAAAGCCCATGCACGGCACCACGGGATCGACAATGTATATTTTACCGGGGCAATTCCCGATGCCGCCTCCTTGATGTGCAATTTCGATGTGTTTTGCATGCCGTCGTTATGGGAGGGGCTTGGCCTGGTGTTCATCGAGGCCATGTTGAGCAAGGTGCCGGTGATCGGCAGTAAAGCCGGCGCCATTCCCGAGGTGCTGGGCCAGGGACGGTACGGGATACTTGTCGATACCGGTTCTCCGGCAGAACTGCGGGGAGTGCTTTCCAGGGTGGAAGGTGACTTGGAGAAATTGCGGGAACGTGCGGCCAGTGCTTTTCACTATGCGGAAGAGCGTTTTTCCGAGCAGCGGATGATCGGGGAAACGATCGAAGTGTACCGCTTGGTGGAGGCACAGGCCCGGGGACGATGATGGATGCGTGAAATGAAAGTGGTGCATGTCATCAGCGGCCTTGGTTCCGGCGGTGCGGAATACATGCTGTTGCGCCTGATCAGGACGCTCGGTGCCGAATGCAGGCACGTAGTCGTAAGCCTGACTGACACAGGCGTGGTTGGAGAAGAACTGCGGAAGTCTGGTATCGAAGTCCATTCATTGGGCATCAAGCATAGCGTGTTCGCTTTGTTCTCGGTGATTCGACTGTCGCGTTTTATTCGCAGACAAGGCGCGGCGGTCGTGCAGACCTGGATGTACCATGCTGACTTGATTGGAGGACTTGCAGCCAGGCTGGCGGGTGTCAGGAAGGTCATATGGGGGATACGTCAGAGTAATCTGTCCAGCAGGCTGAACAAACGCAGTACCCTGATGGTAGCGAAACTGTGTGCCTTGTTGTCACCGCTACTGCCTGCCCGGA
>JALUUZ010000338.1 GCA_027021095.1 Gammaproteobacteria bacterium | reverse complement strand
GACCATGCCGCCGATAAAACCCACGACAAAAAGAATCACTGCTGTCGTGGCGGTAATTTCGATAAACTGGATGTCCAAAATTGCTTCAATCCTTTATTTTTTTGCCTTGAGCCCGAGGAAATCCCAGAACCTGCCGGTAAAAGCACCATGCACGAACGAAAAAACCAGTGCGATCAGCAGTGGCACCAGCGCATAGAACCATTTGCCTTTACGGGTCTCCGCGGACAAGGCAACCAGGGTGTCGGAAAACAAAAACAATAGGAGATACAAGCCCGCGCTGGAAAGCCCCAGCGCCAGCACAATGGCAAAGGCCCGCTTCGAGCGGCCGACCTGGGCCTCTATATTGGGCGGCGCCTGTTGCCGGCCTGTCTGTTGCCCGGCTGTTTTGCCGGATGAGGTAGTCATGGACGAGGTCTTCATGGAAACTTTATGCTAAACTCATAAAGATAAAGAAAATATCAAGAATATGCAAATTATTTGTGAGAAGCGCGGGCTAAGCGCCTATTGCGACTGCTTCTGTATACTACAGCATCAACTGAATACTAAAACGACAACTGAATCGTCGTACCGCTGCCCTCATCGCTGTCGACACCGATCTGCCAACCCTGGCGTTCACAAATCCGCTTGACAAGTGAAAGCCCGATTCCCTGCCCCTCCGACGCACGGGTATAAAAACGGTCGAAGATCCTGTGCAGGTCTTGTTTTGGCATGCCCGTCCCGGTATCGCTTATCACCACACAATCGGACTCGAGACAGACTTCAACATACCCTTCCCGGGTGTAATGCAACGCGTTTCTGAGCAGGTTTGACAACACGACCCGCAACAGCGTACATTCGACCGCCAATACTGCCTCCGACCTGATTTCGAGCTTCAACTCCACCGGTTTATGCGCAGCGACGGGCTGCAGGTCTTTGAGCAGCTGCTGCAATACCTCGCTGGCCGTACAACCGGTGCCGGAATACTCTGTCCTGTCTTCACGCGCCAGCAGCAACAAGGCGCTGACCAGCTCCGACATCTCGCTGGCTGAACGTGCAATACGCTTTATCTTCGCTCGTATCGCCTGCTCCACACCATGCTCGGCCAGCAGGATCTCGCTGGCGCCTTCGATGACCGCCAGCGGGGTACGCAGCTCGTGGCTGACGTTGGCGGTAAAATCCTGTTCGCGCTCGATAAACGCTGACAATCGTTGCGAATAAGCGTCGAATTCGTGTGCCAGCAGGCCTAACTCGTCTTGTGGAAAGTCCGCCGCCAGCGGCGACGGATGATCTTCAGGACGAAGCCCGGCGACACGCGAGGCCAACTCCGTGACCGGCACGATCACACGGCCAGCGAGCCAATAGCCCAGAAACGCTGACAGCAAGGTGATCACCAGTACCGCAATCCCGAGAAACAGCTTAAACTGGTTCTTGCGGTGGTGAATCTGGCGCGCTGCATACAACACGATAAAATGCTTGCCGCGATCGAACCGGACCTTCGCGTAATACTCCGTACCATCGAGGTACAACCGGTGAAGCCCCGGCAGCAGCCTGCTCAATGCAGCAGGCACATTGCGGCGACCCGGCTGGACCACATAGGTACGCAGGTTAGTGCTGGCCGGCGGCGGAGCGGAGGAATCGGCACGGAAACGGGTAATATAGTCTTCCAGCTCTGTCGACAGGGTCTCCGCGATCAGGCGTTGTTCCATTGCGATCACCAGCACGTACATCACCAGTGCCAGCCCAAGGCTCACCACCAAGCCAAGCAACGTAAACGCCAGGCTGACCCGGTAACGCAGGCTGGTCTTAAATTTCATCCGGTGCGGTGATCTGGTAGCCGATACCATGGACCGTGCGCAGCAACGGGTATTCGAACGGCTTGTCTATCGCTGCCCGCAGCACGGTAATATGCGTACGCAATGCGTCGCTGTCCGGCCGTATATTACCCCAGATCCGGCGCTCGATTTCCTGCCGTGGGACGACACGCGGGGACTGGCGCATCAACAGCGCGAGAATCTTCATCGGGATCGGCGGGAGTGAAACCGGCTTGTGATTACGCCGAACCTGTAAGGTCGCTGTATCGAACACCAGGTCGGCCACCTGGATCCGGCCCTGTGACCGCTCGGTGCGCATCC
>JALUUZ010000337.1 GCA_027021095.1 Gammaproteobacteria bacterium | reverse complement strand
GTCATTGATTTCCTCTATCTTCTCGATATCCATGACGGCCAGAACCGGATTACCCTCGACATTCGGATCCCGCAACGCGATCCGCTTGGCGTCTTTGATCGCATCGGCACTCTCCAGCAGGCACAAAACCGGAACCGGGAAAAACGAACCATCGGCCAGCGTCATTGTTTCTGCTGCACCAAGTGCATCAGCAAGATTCATATATCCTTTCAAGGGATTGAAATAACCGGCACCCAGCATGACGGCATTGGCAGCCGCCTGGGAGCTGACAACGACCGAAGGCAGGGACTCTGCTTCTTTACTTAGTTTGTCGTGTTCGTTCGAGTCGTAAACGAAACGTGGCTGTAGTTCGTCGGAACCAATTGGCTTGATCATTCTGGATATTCCTCATTAATCACTGAAATCTGCAGTCTTTCCTGGAGCGCCCTGTCGCATCGGACCTGCCTGGCAGGTGGAGGCTAAAATCTCAGGAATTTTATGCGCTTGCAGCGGGTCAAACAAATAATTATTTTATAGTAGTTTTATAAGCTGGGTTAATCTCTCGTCCCGCGTGGCTTCCTATCGCTGCGAAAAACGCCATTCGAAACATTATATTAAAAGTAAATTCTTTTGGCTGAGAATCATAATAGTAATACTTTTAGACTCGATAAATTGTCTTTATTCAGGGAATGGCGCGTACGACGCAGCCTACCGGTACAATCGATATTTATGGAGAGATAATAAAACTTATGCAGGTTGATTCAGGTCGTCAGCCGGCGATAGATATCCGTCACCTTGAGCGGCAGCTTGCGAATCTCGTCGATCACCGTATAGGCCGCAGCGCCGTACATGTGCGGCAGGTAATCCTTTGCCTCGGTATCGATCGTGATGCAATAAGGGTGAATACCGCTGCGCTTGGCTTCGACCAGCGCCCGCCGCGTGTCCTCGATACCATACTCCCCACGGTAGCTGTCGTAATCATCCGGCTTGCCGTCAGACAAGGTAATCAGAATCCGGGTCTTGGCGTCGATTTCGTTGAGTATTTTACTCAGGTGTCTGATCGCAAAGCCCATGCGGGTATAATCCTGGGGTTCGATCCCGGCAATACGCGCCTTGACCTCCTTGTCGTACGGTTCATCAAACTGCTTGATCTTGAAAATCTCACAACGTTTACGCGCCATCCCGGAGAAACCATAGATGGCATAACGATCCCCCAGCGTTTCCAACGTCTCTGAAAGAATGATCAGCGACTCACGCTCTGCATCGTTGATCCAGCCCTTGGTCGAACCACTCATATCGACCATGAACACCACCGCGATACTGCGCTCTGCACGATACATCTGGGTATACAGGCGGTCACTCATTTCGCGCCCATCCAGGCTGTCGGCCAGCGCCTCGACCAGCGCATCGATATCGACGCCGTCGCCATTGACCTGGCGTTTCAACAGCCTGTCCTCATCGCGCATCGCTTCGAACACCTTGCGCAGGTGCTTGATCAGGCCCGCATGTTTCTGCAATGTCTGTTCGACAAAGTCATCGTAAAGCGGTGTCACCGTTTTTTCTCTTACCGCACACCAGTTCTTGCGGTAATGCTGGCGCCGGAAATCCCATTCGTTATACAGAAAAGCGCCTTCTTCATGGTAAGTCCCGGACCAGACCTCATCGGGATCCAGCTCCTTTTCCTGTAACAGGCTGGGGTCGTATTCCCCTTCCCCTGCCGCGACCAGGTAGTCATCCGGAATCTCACCGAGATCCTGCAGAATCGACTTCATCAGTGCTTTCATGCCTTCCGGCGGCTGAACCGGTTGATCGTCGAGCATAAACTCCAACTCTTTGAGCTCACTCTGCTGGTCATCCGCAGTGCCCCTGTCCGGCTTCCTGAGGTCGAACTTCACCCTGCGCTGCTCTTTGTCGTCACGCTCGGAACGGAGTTCCTCACTGAGCTTGTACAACGCCGTTCTGAACTGCGCCTTTTCCTTCAACAAGCGGCGCTGCATACAGGCTTCCGCACTGTCATAGTCGAGTACGCCCTGGTAACAAAAGGGTTTGAAAGGCGTCAACCTGTCACAATATTCCAATGCCCTGTCAAACACATCGAACACAGTCACGTCACTGCCGGCAAGCGCCTGCCTGTG
>JALUUZ010000336.1 GCA_027021095.1 Gammaproteobacteria bacterium | reverse complement strand
TGATCTGTTCAGGTGTTTTTCCGTAGATTCGCTGGATCGCTTTTTCCAGTTTGCGGTAGACCTGCGGCACTGCGGCAAACAGGCTTTCGCGGAAGTAAAACAGCCCGTTGCGGATTTCGTTGCGTACTTCCGGCCGTATGGTCCGGACTTCATCGGTCTTCCACAGTACCTGGATCTGGTTCTGCAGAAATTCGGTAATCTCACGACGTGCGTTTTTGCCCAGGCCGGACTGCTCGAGCTGTTCTGCGGTGACGAAGATACGGCGCAAGGACTCCATGATCGTGCGTCGCTTCGCTTCGGTCGGATGGGCGGTGAAGACCGGCAGGTAGAGCAGCCGGTCGAGCAGTCGCTGCAGGTCTGCCGCGTCGACACCTTCGAGCATGAATCGTGTCAAGGTGTCCTGAAAAGAGCCTTTCCACAACGCTGTGTCGTGTTTGATCATCTTGGCCCGGACATGATGGTGGTGCGCTTCTTCTGCGATGTTCAGCAGGCTGAAATAGATGTTGAACGCACGCAGGACATGGGTCGTGGTCTCAGGGTCCAGTTCGCCGATAAGCTGGTTGAGCCGGGCTTTGAGCTGCGGGTTGTCCTTGTTGCGCAGGCGGATAAATCCCTTGCGCAGTGTTTCAACGGTATCGAAAACTTCCTGCCCTGCATGCTGTTTGAGTACATTGCCCAGCAGGTTGCCGAACAGGCGTACCCGTGAGCGCAGTAACTTGTCATTTTTCTGATAGATAAGAGAATCGTTCATCGTTGTCCCGTCTAGCCCGCATTGCTCACCCCCTGCTACTGCGACGCCCCAATGGCACGTCCTGGCTGGTTTTCGCCCGGTCGGCGAGCCAGCGTGTCAAAGCCTCTTCGCGTGATGTGATGCGATCTGCCATGGTGGCGTGCGTATAATGCACCCTGCCTGCGCGCCGCGGCTGTGTTCAGGCGTGGCCTGCCAGGCTCACGGCCTGTCGGACCGATTCACACGGGGACTGGTGCGTACGGCGCACCCTCACGCCGTCTCGCTGCGAACGGATGCGGGCTGAGAAATAGCGCATTATACGTTGTGTCATGCCTTGGCCGCCAGTCATGAGGTTATTAATAGGGGGTTAATTTCGGCTTATGGTGGTTTTCTTCCCGGCGAGCAGTTCCGTGTACAGTCGGCGGTATTGTTTTGCGCTGCTTTCCCACGAAAAACATTGTTGCATTGCGTTACGCATCAGTTTGTGCCACTGCGCTTGTTGGGCGAAAAGCGTCAGCGCGCGTTGAATGGATTTAAGCAGGGACTCGGGCGTGGGCTGTTTGAATGAAAAGCCGGTGGCCGTGTTCTGCTGCAGTCGTGCCGCCGTGGTGTTGACTACGGTGTCAGCCAGCCCCCCGGTTTTGCGTACCACGGGAACGGTGCCATAGCGCATTGCATACAGCTGGCTCAGCCCGCAGGGTTCGAAGCGGGATGGCATCAGAAAGATGTCCGCACCGGCCTGGATCAGGTGGGCGGTGGCCTCATGATACCCCGGGACGAACGCAACTTGTCCCGGGTACTGTGCAGCGGCCTGTTGTAAGGAGCGTTCGAAGCCGCGCTCGCCGCTGCCAAGAATCACCAACTGGACTTGCTGTTGTATGAGCTGAGGCAGTGATTCGATCACCAGGTCGATCCCTTTCTGAATCACCAGTCGGCCGACCATGCCAAGCAGTGGTATTTTCGGGTCCGGTGCCAGTCGTGCCTGCTGCTGCAGTTGCTTTTTGTTTTGCGGTTTTTTGACGATAAAGTCTGCGATTGAATAGGGTGCCGCGATCATCTTGTCTGTGGCCGGGTTCCAGATCGAGTAATCGGCGCCATTGACGATGCCGCTGAGTACGTCAGCACGCTTGCGCAGCAGGCCGTCAAGGCCGCAGCCGAACTCCGGCGTGCAGATTTCTTCTTTATAGGTCGGACTGACCGTGTTGATCCGGTCGGCAAAGACCAGTCCACCTTTGATAAATGACAGTCGACCATAGAACTCCAGTGCTTCGGGCGACCAGAGCCGTTCCGGCAGCTCCAGCCGTTCGAGTTCGGCATGCGGAAACAGCCCTTGGTAGGCCAGGTTATGAATGGTGAACAGGCTTGGTGGTGCCTGTGGCTGCAGTGACAGCAGTGCCGGAACCAGCCCGGTCTGCCAGTCGTGACAGTGTACCAGGTCGGGTTGCCATTGTTCGTCGCCAAAGCCAAGCGCCAGGGCGGTGACAGCCCGTGCAAACAGGCAGAACCTGGCAGCGCTGTCGGGCCAGTCCCTGCCTGTCTCATCCAGGTAAGGATTGCCGGGGCGGTCGAAAAACTCAGGGGCATCGACAAGATACACGGGCTGCACGCCGTCGAAGGCGGTTTCGAGTATTCGCACTGGTTTTGTTGTGCCGAGCAGTTCCAGTGTGGACGCAATGCGGGGGGGTGGCACTTTTTTCAGCGCCGCCGGATAAGCGGGAACCACGAGGCGCACATCCACTCCTAATTTGCGCAGTGCCGGCGGCAGCGCGCCACAGACATCGGCCAGTCCACCGGTCTTGATCAGCGGCAACGCTTCGCTGGCAGCGAATAAGACTTTTATCCGTTCCGTCATTGTTTAATTATTGTGCGCATGAAAGGCTGGCTTAGTTGTGTCAGTGTCACTATGTTGACCAAAACCTGTGTCAGCGATTTGTCCTGTCATTTTTGACGTACAGGTTTACACTTACAGTATTGGTATATTTTGTATAGACTGCAAGTTGAAAGATCTTATCACACAGGAAATAAAAACAGGCCGACGATGAGCAGGCTGTCTGAACTCCCACAATGGCATAAACTGCAGCAGTATTTTCACTCTGTTTCAGAGGTTTCTATCCGCTCCCTTTTTTCGGCCGACAGTGAACGGTTTGGCAACTGGTCCCAGAAAGTGGGTATGTTGTTCGTCGACTATTCCAAGCACAGGCTGGATGAGACCGGCCTTGGATTGTTGATCGACCTTGCCAGGGCACGCCAGCTCGAGCTGCGCCGTGAACAGATGTTTCGCGGCGAATTGATCAATTTTACTGAGAAGCGTGCTGCTTTGCATACTGCGCTACGCAGCGGCACCGATCGTCAAATCAAAGTAAACGGTACGGATGTGATACCGCAGATCAGTGCAGTGATGCAACGAATGTCTGCGTTCGTGCAGCAGGTGCGCAGCGGTGAATGGATAGGTTACAGCGGCAAGCCGATCACCGATGTGGTCAATATCGGCATCGGTGGCTCGGACCTGGGACCGCGAATGCTGGTACGGGCACTCGACGCCTACACCGAGCCACGGCTGAATTTTCATTTCGTCGCCAATGTCGATGGTGCCGAGATTTCCACGGTGCTGGAGCGGGTCGATCCTGAGCGCGTGTTGTTTATCGTGGAGTCGAAAACGTTTTCTACGATCGAGACCATGACCAACGCGGCCACCGCCAGGCAGTGGCTGTTGTCGCATGCCGGAGACCCGCAGGCGGTCAGCCGGCATTTTGTCGCCGTATCGACCAATACCGCGGCGGTCAGCGAATTCGGCATCGATCCCGCAAACATGTTTGAGTTCTGGGACTGGGTCGGCGGCCGCTATTCGGTCTGGTCTGCGATCGGGCTGCCGGTGGCGCTGGCAATCGGTATGCAGGGGTTTACCGAGTTGCTTGAAGGGGCCCGGTTGATGGATGCGCATTTTCAGACTGCGCCGCTGCGGCGTAACCTGCCGGTACTGCTTGGGCTGATCGGGATCTGGTATTGTAACTTCCATGGCTGCAGGACGCACGCGATACTGCCCTATGCGCAACCCTTGGCCTTGTTGCCCGACTATTTGCAGCAGGCAGAGATGGAGAGTAACGGTAAGTGTGTGACGCGCGAGGGCGAGACCGTCGACTATGCGACGGCACCGGTGCTGTGGGGAGGAACCGGGGTCAACGGGCAGCATGCGTTTTTTCAGCTGCTGCACCAGGGGACGCAAATGGTGCCGGCGGATTTTATCATTCCGAAACATGTTCCACACACCTTGACGCATCATCAGCAGATCCTGTATGCCAATTTCGTGGCCCAGACCGAAGCATTGTTGCATGGCAGGACGTCGCAGCAGGTTGCCGACGAGATGCGAAGTCAAGGCTATGCGGACGAGGAAATCGCCGCGCTGGCACCACACCGGAGTTTCCCGGGTAACCGGCCTTCGACCAGTATTGTGCTGGACCGACTGTGCCCGCAGAGTCTTGGCAGCCTGCTGGCGCTCTATGAACACAAGATCTTCGTACAGGGTGTGATCTGGGACATCAATTCTTTCGATCAATGGGGCGTGGAACTGGGCAAGCAGCTTGCGGGTACGGTCTTGCAGGAGATCCAGTCCGCACGGCAGACCGGTACGCATGACCCGTCTACCGCCGGCTTGATTCGTTACTACCTGCAGCAAGTCGATTCGTAACCCCGACTTCCCCCCGCCGTTCGCCGCCGCAGCAGGGTGATGGGCAATGCGGATCAGTCCGCCTGTGCAGTGTCCTGGCGCAGTGCCCAGTGTACGTGTTCGCGTACCAGTGCTGACGGGTGATCGGCCTTGTCCTGCAGTGCCGCGACGATGTGTGCCTTGTCATTCGTGCCGATCATTGGCGAGGCCAGCGCATTGCCAAGAGCAACAGCGATATTACGCAGCCAGCCTGGGTAGCCGATACGGCGGATCGCAGAGCCTTCGGTACGCTGCAGGAACTGTTGCTCGGTCCATGAAAACAGCGTCACCAGTGTACTCGACTCCAGTCCGTGACGCGGTAGAAAGTCTGCCTCACGGGTCGGTGTGGCGAATTTATTCCATGGGCAGACAGCCTGGCAGTCATCACAACCATAGATACGGTTACCGAGCAGCGGTCGCAGCTGTTCCGGAATCGTACCGCGCAGTTCGATGGTCAAGTAGGAGATACACAGGCGTGCATCGAGCTCATACGGTGCGACGATGGCCCCTGTTGGACAGATATCGATACAGGCGCGGCAGCTGCCGCAGTGTCGCTGTGCCGGGCTGTCGACCGGCAGCGGCAGGTCCGTGTAGAGTTCGCCGAGAAAAAACCATGAGCCAGCGTTTTTATTGATCAGGTTGGTGTGCTTTCCGATCCAGCCGAGTCCGGCTTTCTGTGCCAGTGGCTTTTCCAGCACCGGTGCAGTGTCGACGAACGCACGGTGGGAGAAGTGTCCGATTTCCCGCTCGATGCGTGCGGCGAGTGCAGCCAGGCGTTTACGCATCAGCTTGTGGTAGTCGCGTCCCAGGGCGTAGCGTGAGACGTAGCCCAGTACCGGGTTTTCAAGCAGTGCATCGATGGATTTGTTCTCGGTTTCCGGCCAGTAGTCCATGCGTACACTGATGACGCGCAGCGTACCGGGATGGAGCCTTTCCGGGTGGCTGCGTTTGCGGCCATGCCGCTGCATATAATGCATTTCGCCGTGGCGCGACAAGGCGAGCCATCTTTCCAGTTCCTGGGCTGCGGCATGTAGCTGTGTGTCAGCGATCCCGGCTTGTTGGAACCCCAGCTCCAAGGCCCAGTGCCTGATTTTTCGTGCCAGCCATGTCAGGTCGGTATGCATGAGGTTCGGTCAGAGTGCCGCTTGCTTTGTCGCGCCGTCTTCGATTATCCACTTTCAACGGTGTGATGCAAGTATCGCTCTGGTGGCGAAACGCATATACTTAACCCTGAACAGGTTGAATCATGCACGCTGGGGAGCCGCCGGATGACACAGCATCTGCCATCATCTTTTTTTCGCGCTGAGCAGGTCAGGGAACTGGACCGGATTGCGATCGAGGAAATCGGGATTCCGGGGATTACACTGATGCAGCGCGCAGGATTGGCAGCCTATGAGCTGGCACGTCGGCGCTGGCCCAAGTACAGAAAGTTTACCGTGTTTACCGGTATTGGAAACAATGCCGGCGACGGCTTTGTGCTCGCCACTCTGGCGCGTGCTGACGGCCTGCAGGTGGAGGTCGTTCAGCTTGGGGATGGTGCACGGATCAAGGGCGATGCCTTGAGCGCACGCAACGAGTACCTGGACCGTGGCGGCGCGATCACCGCCTGGCAGGATTTTGACCGTTCCACGCACGATTATGAACTGGCGATCGATGGCTTGTTCGGTACCGGTTTGCAGCGGGAAGTGACAGGGCCGTGGCGTGAGGCGATCGAGTATATCGATCGCGGCGCGGCACCGGTATTGGCGCTGGATATCCCTTCCGGGTTGAGTGCCGACACGGGTGCCGTGCTGGGTGTGGCTGTCCGGGCGCAGTGCACGATTACTTTTATTGGGCTGAAGCAGGGGATGTTTACTGCCGAAGGCCGGGACTACTGCGGAGAAATAGTATTCGACGGGCTGCAGGTACCCGACGAGGTGTATTTGCATGTAAAGCCTGCGGCGACGGCGATCAGTCCACGCATGCTTCGCAGTCTACTGCCTAGACGCCGGCGCAGCAGTCACAAGGCGGATCACGGTCACCTGCTGATCGTCGGCGGCGGACCGGGGATGCTCGGTGCAACACGGCTGGCGGGTGAGGCGGCACTTCGCACCGGAGCCGGCCTGGTGACGGTCGCGAGCCATCCGCAGCACAGCACCTCGTTGGCCTTGACGCGTCCTGAACTGATGTGCCGGCCAGTCGAGGGTGTTGAACAGTTACAACCTCTGGTAGAACGCGCCACGGTCATCGTGATTGGTCCGGGATTGGGCTTGTCGGCCTGGGCGCAGCAATTGTTTTCGTATGTGTTCGGTGTGCGCAAGCCGCTGCTGGTCGATGCAGACGGTTTGAATCTGCTGGCACGTTCGCCGCAGCAGCGTGAAGAATGGATCCTGACTCCCCATCCGGGTGAGGCCGGACGTTTGCTTGGCTGTCCGGCGGAACAGATACAGCAGGACCGGTTTGCCAGTCTTGTGAATATTGTTAAGCAGTACAATGCAACCGTGGTGTTGAAGGGGGCCGGCAGCCTGGTGCGTTCGGTCAAGGGTTCGGTGTCACTGTGTACCGCAGGAAATCCAGGCATGGCCACAGCCGGGATGGGTGATGTATTATCGGGTGTGATCGGTGCGTTGATCGCACAGCGGATCCCGCTGGACGAGGCTGCAAGATTGGGTACACTGGTGCATGCACAGGCGGCGGATTTTGCCGCCGGCGACCAGGAACGGGGTCTGCTGGCTTCCGACCTGATGCCCCATTTACGCCAATTGGTTAATCCTGAAATAACATCGGGTTGATTCCTGCCAAGCACGGCAGGTCCGGCTGAGCCGGGATACGGGTAGGCCGAAACCGGGGTTTTTGCGTTCGAGTTTTTTCAGCATGTCGAAGGCCGGATGATGTCGATGCAGGATTGAGATGGACGATAAAAGCGGTGGTGTAGAAAACAATACGATTACTTGTGTTACGGCCGATGCAGCGGCAACCGAGCAGCTGGCACAGGCGTTGGCACAGTGTGCGGGGTTTCCGTTGCAGATTCACCTGCTTGGCGAGCTTGGGGCGGGAAAAAGCACGTTTGCACGCGGTTTTCTCCATGGGCTCGGTTACCGCCAGTATGTCAAAAGTCCTACTTATACTCTGGTAGAACCTTACCCCGTCGGCGATCGGCTTGTCTATCATATGGATCTGTACCGCTTGAGTGACCCCGAGGAACTTGAATACCTGGGGTATCGGGACTTTACTCAAAACAATGCGATTTGCTTGATCGAGTGGCCGGAGAAAGGCCAGGGGTTCCTGGCCCCGGCAGACATCAGGGTCGAGCTGGGCTTTCAACAGCAAGGCCGTCGGGTTGGCATGACTCCTGTATCGGTCAGGGGAGGTCAGGTTTTATCGAATTTGAGACCAAGGTTGGCCTAGCCCGCATTTCTCACCACCGTTCGTAGCGAGGTGGTGCAAGGGTGCGGCATGGGTGGCTTTCGCGACCGAGGAGCGCGCAGGCAAGTAGGGTGCGTTGTACGCACCGCCACCACGACAGGGCGTATCGCATCACACGAAGATGCTTGTACAGGCTGGCTCGCCGACCGAGCGAAAGCCAGCCAGGGCGTGCCATGGCGCCGCCTCGCTACGAAGGGTGGTGAGAAATGCAGGCTAGCACCGGACAGATCCGGGCAGCGTTGAGTCATCGTATTAAGAATATAGATACTACGGGAAATGAAATACAGAACGTTCATTTTATTCATGGTGATGGGGCTTGGCTGGTGCAGCGCAGGCCAGGCATGGGGTGCGGCAGTGACCAATGCACGCCTGTTGTCGACGGCGGAGCGGACCCGCGTGGTCTTCGCGTTGACCGACGCAGTCAAATTCAAAACCTTTGTCGTGCCGGCCACCGCAACGAAGCCGGAACGGCTGGTGATCGATATTCGTAATGCAAAGGCGCTCAAGCGCTTCGTCAGGCAGAAGTACCGCCAGGGGCTGGTGGTCCGGATTCGCAGTGGCAGGCGCAATACCAATGATTTGCGCCTGGTGGTCGACCTGGTCGCCAAATCCAGCTACAAGAGTCAGCTGCAGCAGACAGCAGGGATCCCCGGCTATCAGCTCGTCGTCGACCTGTACGGCGCAGGGAAGACAGGGCTCGTCCGCAGGGGGCACCAGCAGCGGCCCAGGGTGGTAAGCCGCAGACAGCTTGCAGACAAGCGCAGGCGGCGTACCAGGGCCGTGAAAAAGATTAAGACCCGTGATGTAGTGATTGCCATCGATGCAGGGCATGGTGGTGATGATCCGGGCGCGATCGGCCTGCTGGGGACCAAGGAGAAGGATGTTGTCCTGCGGATGGCACGCAACCTGTACCGGATGGTCAAGGCGCACCCGGGCATGCGCCCGGTGATGATTCGGCACGGCGACTACTATGTCGATTTGCGCACCCGGATGCGGCTGGCGCGCAAGCACAAGGCCGACCTGTTTATCTCGATCCACGCCAACTCGGCACGCAAAAGATCGGCTCGCGGGGTTTCCGTCTATACCTTGTCGAGCCGTGGTGCGACGTCGCAGGCAGCGAAATGGCTGGCTGAGCGTGAGAACCGCTCTGATATCATCGGTGGTACACAGATCAGGCCGGGCGTCGATAAGGGACTGGCAAAAATGTTGTTGGACCTGTCACAAACCAGTACCTCCAAGGCCAGCGTCGATGCCGCCAGCGTGGTGCTGCGGGAACTCAGCAAGATTACCCGTGTGCACCGCCGTGGACTCGAACGTGCCGGTTTCGTGGTGCTGAAATCACCGGATGTGCCGTCGATCCTGATCGAGACCGGGTTTATTTCCAATCCCAGCGAAGAGATCAGGCTGCGCAACCGGCGTTACCAGCGGCGCGTCGCGGCAATGATCCTGCGCGGGATCGTGCATTATTTCGTAAAGAATGCACCGCCGGATACGATGTTTGCCAAGCGCAAGCACGTGATAGAAAAAGGCGAAACACTGAAGCAGATCGCTTCGCAGTACAAGGTCAGCCTGGCGCTGCTCAAGCGTGTCAACGGCCTGCGCTCAGGGCGTGCGCGTGTAGGCAATGTGCTGATCATTCCCCGTATGCTGGTCTATAACACACGCTCCGTACAGCGCGTGAGGCAAAAACGCCGCAAGCGGCGGTTGCGCTCGCGTGCTACCTACAATGCGGGTTACTAGCCCGCATTTCTCACCACCCTTCTACTGCGACGGCGCCATGGCACGCCCTGGCTGGCTTTCGCTCGGTCGGCGTGCTCGACATAGTGTCGACTATG
>JALUUZ010000335.1 GCA_027021095.1 Gammaproteobacteria bacterium | reverse complement strand
CCCGGTCTTGATCGGCCGTTCAAACAAAAGAATCAGGCCGGAAATAAAATTGTTGACGATATTCTGCAAGCCGAAGCCGATACCGACCGACAAGGCCCCGGCGATGATCGCCAGCTTGGTGAAATCGACCCCCATGACCCCAAGCGCGATGATGATCGCCAGCGCAATACCGGCGTAACCGCTGACCGTGGCGATCGATTCACGCGCACCCCGAGTCATGGTCGTTTTCGGCAGCCAGCTTTTCTCCAGTTTACGTTTGAACCAGCCATTGAGCACCAACAGTACCGCGAACACCAGGATCATCTGTAACACAGCGGATGGAACCAGCCGGAACGAACCGATCAACACCCCCTCGGTCAGGTAGGCCACGGCGGTCTGCAGGTAAGACTCGGGAACGCGCCAGATCACCAGCGTCACGCTGACAAAACCAATCCACACCGACAGCGTCGTCAGAAACCGTATCCACACCAGGCCGGGCACCCGCCCGTCGGCCTTGACACCGAGCAGGCTCCTGACCCTGCCTGCAAACCGGCCCCGTGCCTGGTCGATACTGTCGAACAGCTCTCCGAACAAATCAGCAATCAGTACGAACACACCCAGCGCGACGCTAGTGCCGACCAGTGTGGTGATCACGTAAAGCGCCAGGTTGCGGTACCCCATCCATGACAGGACCAGCGCCCCGACCAGCACCAGTGACAAGGCCACGCGCACCAGCAGCAGGCTGCCCAGACGGTGAAAATACCCAATCAGCCACACGATCCAGATCAGGTTGGCCACCAGCACCAGGCCATAGGCCGCGCGCGCCGCGAGCACCACGGTCTCATGGATACTGTGCGTCAGGATCGTCGAAAACATCAGGTAACCGATAAACACCAGCAGCACCAGGATCTTTGTCCGGCGGGCCAGCAGCCTGGCAAGATGCTTCTCGTGCGGCTTGTACTGCTGGATCTGCAACGAAGCCTGCAGAAAAAGATTGATCAACGCCATCATCGACACGACGATCGCCAGGCCGTTGGCGATCAGCGCAACAAAAGGCGTCAGCGTCTGCCCGCGGGTCATCAGCCAGATCCCGATTGCGGCAACGAACACGGCCAGCAGGGATGGCCCGTAGCGCCGCAGCGTCAGCATCGCTGCATACCCCAGCCTGCTCGACAGAGTACTGCCGGGGTCGTGTTGCTGAAGCCACCGGGCAGACCTGCGCGACATCACGATACCGGCGATCAGCGCGGCAGCCAGTGCAAGCACCCACAACACCAGGCCGACACCAGACAGCCGGTCTGCGCCGATATTCCTGAGCACGAATTGACGGTCACCGATCACCCACGCCGACACGGGCGGCCAGTCCCGGCGCAGCAGCTCCAGCAGGCCCGGGCCCCTGGCAAACAGTTCTTCGGTCAGCAGCGCCTGGCGTATCTCACTGATCTGCTTGCTCAGTTCAGTGCTGCGCGACAGCACCAGGCGGCAGCCGGCGAGCTTCTGCCTGGCCAGATCAGCCTTTCTTTTCAGCGTCTGGCGGCGGGTGCTGATCTCGGCCGGCTCCCCTTTGACCGGTTTGCCCAAGGCGTCGATTTTTTTCTTGTACTCGGCCACCTGCTCTTCATGCTGGCTGATACATTCATGGGCCCAGCCACGAAACCCAGGCAGCTGCCGCAGATAACTTTCGAGCCGGCTCAGCCGCTTGTTTTTTCTTTTGAGTTCGGCCTCGGCCTGCTCCAGCACGCGCGCGATCACCAGTTGCCGGCGTACCCTGGCGATGCGCCCGCTCAGTTCCTCGGCGCGCACGATCACCGTCCGGCAGGCTGCGAGTTTTTTCTCTTCCTGCTGGATATGCCTGGCCAGGTGTTTGCGCAGACCCAGTTTTTTGCGCAGTGCCTGGTCGGGGGGTGCGGGCTTGGTGCCTGACCTGGTATCGGGCTTGGTGTCGGGCCGGGCACCGGCCTGCGGGCCCGCCGCCTTGCCTGTCGGCTGGCGCGCTGGTTTCGCCGGGTTTTTCGTTGCCGCCTCGCCACGGCGTTCAGGGACATCGATGGACTTGAGCCGGACACGCAGTTCCTGCAGGTTCTTCTCGGTCACGCTGGCACAGTTCTGGGCCCAGGTCTTGGCGCCCGGCAGCGCACGTGCATA